>DASSOW010000175.1:0-5521 GCA_035700175.1 Gemmatimonadales bacterium
TGAAATAGGTGTTGAAGAACTCGTCGCGCGTCATGCCCAGCAGACGGGTGACCGTCTCCGTCACGGAGTCCAGGCTGTTGGCGATCGGTTCGGCCGCGCCATCCTGGTAGAGCTCGGCGGAATTGAGGCTGCGATTGATACGGAAGTGGTGGGCGCCGAGGGAAAAGTCCATCTCCACTTCCACGCGCGAGCGGGGCGGCGCACCACGGCGCCGGAGTGAGTCCCGCGTGCCGCGCGCCGCCTTGGTCCCGTACATCACCCACGCGATGGCCTCGAGCAGGGTGGTCTTGCCCGCACCGTTGGGCCCGATGATTCCCGTGAGGCCCGAGCCGAACTCCAGCTCGGTGCGTTCGTGCTGCCGGAAGTTCACGAGGCGCAGTCGTTCGATCTGCATCAGCCGCTCGCGAGTTCCCGCTCAGCCGTCTCGACCAGTTCCACGCCAAGCGCCACGAACTCCCGGCGGTCGAGTTCAGCGGGGAGCGGGCGCTTCTCGAGGTAGTTCTCGACCAGCGCCGGGAGCGTCTGGCGCCGCCCAGGAGCGCCCACGCCCACCTGCCGCGTGATCTCGGGCCGGCGGATGTCGAGCTGCAGGTGCAGCGCGTCGGCGCGGAGCGCGCGAATGGCAGTGTGATCCAATGACCGGGCCACATGGCGCGGGACGTCGCGCACCACCAGCCGCACCACGCAAGCAGCCAGGCCGCCGGGCACGGTCGCCAGCCGCTCGGCGATGAGGGCATCGAGCTCCGAGGGACCCAGCCCCATGCCGGCTACCGGTTCGAGGTCAATGAATCGGCGCGGCGCGGGGAGCAGGCGCCGCTCGACGGCGCCGGTGTCCGGATCCACCAGCAGCCAGCCTTTTCCCGCAATGTTCCGGCTCTGCTCTTCGCGCAACTCGCCCCAAGGATTGCTGCTCACGTAGTCGAGCGAACCGGCGTACCAGCTCCTGGGCGCCACCTCGCGCTGCACGTGATAATGTCCCAGCGCGACGTAGGACCACTCTTCGGCGCCCAGCTCGGCTGGCGTCACGACTGCGCCGCCGTACTCCTGGATACCTGGCGAGGCGGGAATCACTCCTTCGATGTCCCCGTGCAGGACCAGCACCTGGCGGCTGGCGCTCCCCTCGGGCCGCAACGCCGGACGCTCGCTGCCGACCAGTGCCTGGTGCGGGACCGCGAGCACCGACAGGTCCAGTTCGGGAAACTCGAAGCGCCCGGCATCGTTGGCCGCGACCCTCACGCCCATATCCTCGAACAGGCCGAAGATGGACCCGGTCTCCGCACTCCGCGGCGTGTCATGGTTGCCAGCGATCAGGACAACCGGCGTATCCGGCAAGGCATTCAGGAGCCGCTGGAATTGGCGGAAGGCAAAAATGATGGATGCGTTCCCGGGACGAACGCTGTGAAAGAGGTCGCCGGCCACGACGACGAGGTCGGGCCGCTCCGCGATTACGCCGTCTATAGCCGCACGGAACGCGTTGGCGACATCATGCTCACGCTGGTTGATGCCGCCCGCCGTCTGGCGGTGGTACTGGCGGATGCCCAGGTGCGGGTCTGCAAGGTGTGCGATTCTCACACGGTAGAGAATGGCCGTCCATCGGCGGAAGGGCAAGCCGGACATGCGCCTTGCCCTTTCGGGTCATGTGTCGCGAAATTCGCCGCATGACATCCACACCCGATGGCTTGCCCGTCGCCCCGTCCATGGGGCCCGCGCTCGAGTCTGCCGGCGTCGCCTGGCAGCCCCGGGTCGACCATCATCGAATCCTGGTCATGAGCGGGTTGGCCGTACTGGTGGGCTTCTGCGGCGCCGCGGCGGCCGAGATCCTCCTGCGGCTCATCAATCTCGCGACCAACTTCTTCTTCTTTCACCGCTTTTCCATCGGGGAGGCCTCGCCGGCCGACAATCACGTCGGGCTGCTGGTCCTGCTGATCCCGGTCTTTGGCGGCATCATCGTGGGCCTCATGGCCCGGTACGGGTCGGCAGCGATCCGGGGCCACGGCATTCCGGAAGCGATGGAGCGGGTGCTGTACGGGGAGAGCAAGGTCTCGCCGGCCGTCACGTTCTTCAAGCCGATCTCCTCGGCCATCGCCATTGGCACCGGCGGGCCATTCGGCGCTGAAGGACCCATCATTGCGACCGGCGGCGCGCTGGGCTCTCTCCTGGGCCAGGTGCTTCGCACCACTGCCGACGAACGCAAGGTGCTGCTTGCCGCCGGCGCGGCCGCGGGCATGGCAGCCACGTTCGGATCGCCCGTGTCGGCGGTGCTGCTCGCCATCGAACTCCTGCTCTTCGAATACCGGGCCCGCTCGCTGGTGCCCGTTGCGCTCGCCGCCTGCACCGCCACCGCCGTGCGCATGGCCCTGCGTGGAACGGCCCCGATCTTCTCGATGCCCATCATCGGCCAGCCGACCGGGACGGCCCTGGTGACCTACGTGCTGCTGGGCGCCGTCATCGGCTATCTCTCGGTCCTGGTGACCCGCGCGCTCTACAAGATCGAGGATGGATTCGAGCACCTGCCGGTGCACTGGATGTGGTGGCCCGCCATCGGAGCCGTCGCGGTCGGCGCCATCGGCTACTTCGTGCCGCACACGCTGGGCGTGGGGTACGACAACATTCACGGCATCCTGTCCGGCAACATCGTCGGCACGACGCTGGTCATCCTGGTCGTGGCCAAGTTCGTCTCGTGGTCAATTGCGCTGGGAAGCGGGACGTCGGGCGGAACGCTCGCGCCATTGTTCACCATCGGCGGCGGCCTGGGCGCGCTCTTTGGCGGTGTGCTGGTGCGCTTCATACCCGCGCTCGGCGTGGATCCCCGCGTGGCGGCGCTGGTGGGAATGGCCGCCATCTTCGCAGGCGCGTCGCGCGCGCTCCTCGCCAGCGTGGTGTTCGCATTCGAAACCACGCGGCAGCCCCTGGGGCTGCTGCCGCTGCTGGCCGGCTGCACCGGAGCCTTCCTGGTGTCGCTACTCCGCATGCGGAGCACCATCATGACCGAGCGGCTCGAGCGCCGAGGGGCGCCGGTACAGACTGAATATGCCGCCGACTACCTCTCCCAGGTGCTGGTGCGCGACTGCGCCTCGCCCGAAGTCAGTACCATCGAGGCGGATCGAACGGTGGAATCCGCTCGCATATGGCTGGCGTCAGGCGAGCCCGGGACGACGCACCAGGGGTACCCCGTGGTCCTGCGCGACGGGACACTGCTGGGCGTGGTGATGAAGCGGGAAATCGAGGCAGCCGCGGCTGATGGCACCCGTACCGTCGGATCGCTGGTCAAGCGCCCGCCTGCCATTATCTACGACACCCAGACCGCCCGCAATGCGGCGGACCATATGGTGCGGGAAGGCGTCGGGCGGCTGCCCGTGGTACGCCGGAGCGAGCCTGCCAAGGTGGTGGCGATCATTACCCGCAGCGATCTGCTCGAGGCCCACGAACGCCGCCTCGACGCCGCGACGAAGGCGCGGCGGGGGATCAAGCTGTACAAGTCGAGGCCCAGGGTGTGACGCAGGGGGCCGGCTAGCCGGACCCGGCAAGCCGGGCCCGGCAAGCCGGGCCCCTACAGATATGGATCCTCAGGCATCGGCACCGGCCGGACGACGTGGCGTCGCTCGGCCGGTGTTTCCGTCTGGATGCGCCGGCCCAGCACGCTGCGGAAGTAGGCGAGCGGATCGTCGGGCCGGGCCCGGCGGGTGGCGCCGAGGGCCCGGCGCACATCGTCCTCGCGCCGGCCATCAATCAGCTCGCGCACGGCGTCGCTCCTGATCCCGTGATCCAGCGAGCGAAGCTGCTGCGCCACGGCGTCGGCGAATGGCAGGTCGGGCGACGGTGGAAATCGCGTCACGCCCTCCCGCCCGGTGAGCACTGCCGGCCGGGGGAACCGCACGAACACGGGCTGGGTGAAGTGCGGGTGCCGGAGCATCAGCTCACCCTTGGGCAGCGCGGCCAGCTTACTGCGCGTGGCCGCGCTCAGGGTGCCGTACCCAGGTGTGGCCAGCTCATCGGGATCCATCCGGCCAAAGAGCGCCGTGCCCGCATTGCCCACCACACGCCGCATCACCTGGCTCCGGAACTGCTGGGCAGAGAAGAGCACCAGGCCGAGGTAGCGGCCCCGCTCGGAGAGATCGAGCAGCATCTTCCGCACGTAGCTGTCCGGTCCGTCCGACGGCGCATACTTGTTCAGCTCGTCCACGAAGACCACGACATGATCCACGCCCAGGTCGCGGCGCTCCAGGTGCTCCCGAAGGCGTGACACCACGCGCGCAAACACGAGATCCTGCGCCAGCGGGTCGAGTCCCGCGATATCGAGCACGTGCAGCGAGCGATCCTCGAACGCCCCCCACGGCAGGTCATTCGACGCGCCGTCATCCGTCACCAGCCCCTTGGCACGGGTGCTGATGTTACCGAGCCGGTTGCGGACCTTGCGGATGGTGGCGATATGGTGCGTGCGCCAGACTTCCCCGCCCCGGCCCACCGCCTCGAGAAAATCGAAGATGGCGCGGAAGAACTGCTCCAGGTCCGCGAACGTCTGCACCTCGAACGGCTCGCGGCGGAGCAGTTCATCATGGAAGGTGCGCCCCACCACGCGCTCGGCGAGGAAGTCGATGAACGCATCGGCCTTGGCGTCGATGTCATCACGATTCATCACGACTTCCGCGTAGTCCAGGATCTCGCGAAGCCCCCAGACCAGCGGCGCGGTACAGTCGCCCAGCGACGGATGGGTACGCAACGTGTTGAGGTTGACGCCGTCGGCCTTGAAGGGCGCATAGTAGTGCACGCCCTTGAACGGCTCCGGGCTGAGCCCGAGCCGGCCGTAGAGCCGGCGATCATCCTCGCCGAGCGCGGCCGGCTGGTCGAGGAAGCAGAGATCGGGCCCCTTCACATTGAAGCAGACCGCGGCGATCGAGCCCTTGTGGGACGGAAACGTCTGGAAAATGCTGCCGAGCAAGAACTGGGCGGCGCTGGTCTTGGTGGCCAGGCCCGAGACGCCGGAGATGTTGAGATGCGCCGCCTCCGGCCCGAGCAGGAAGTCGCAGTCGAGCAGCACGGGGGCCTCGAGCCCGCCCGCGACGTAGACACCCACGGGGATACCAGTCGCGCGCTCGCCGTCGCAGTAGCCATCCATCCGAAGTGCCACCTTCACGTCCGCATCGGTGGCAAGCCACACCGGCGCCAGCGGCACCGGCTGGAGCGGCTCCGGCGGTTCATGCCGGAGCACGCTGGCGAGGTAAAGCCGGATCTCCGTGCGCGCCGAGGGCGGGATCGGGGCCGCCGGATCGCCGTCGCTCGCCAGCACCTCGTGCATGGCGCTCAGCAGGTCGGCATAGGCGGCGCCGTCCGTCACCACCCCATGTACGGTGTGGCCCTCTGCTTCCACTCGCACGATAGCGCCGATGCCGACCGGTGCGCCTGCCGCGGCCCAGAAATAGAACTGGTGCGGCGTGCTTGGCTTCTGCTCCGTGGCCACCACGCGACCGATCGGCGCAGTGTGGTTCCCAGCGTTCATCGCATCCCTGCCTTGAGGTACTGC
>DASSOW010000176.1:0-14811 GCA_035700175.1 Gemmatimonadales bacterium
ATCCTCGACGTGATGCGCCTCGTCCAGCACCAGTCGCTGGTAGGGCGGCAGCACGGCCGCTTCCTGCCAGTTGTCGGACGCCTGCCGCACCGCAAGATCGGCGGCAAGCAGGTGATGATTGACCACCACCACGTCTGCATCCGCCGCCCGACGGCGCGCCTTGAAGAGGAAGCATCGATCGTAGTGCGGGCACTTCATGCGGGTGCAGAGATCGGCCTCCGCACTCACTTCGTCCCACACTTCGGGCGACGGCGGCACAGGGAGATCGCTGAGCGTTCCATCCGCAGTTCGGGCCGCCCACGCCGAGATGTCGTACAACTCGGCCAGGTGTTCCTGCTCCAGCAACGTGCGCTGCGCCGCCTCGGCGCTCGCCAGACGGGAGAGGCAGAGATAGTTCCGCCAGCCCTTCAGCAGCGCAAAACTCGGCTGGTGGTCCGGCGTGGTCAGCGCCCGCTTGAGCATCGGCAGGTCCTTCCCCACCAGCTGCTCCTGCAAGTTGATCGTGTTGGTGCTGACCACCGTGCGCTCGCCGTTGGCCTTGGCCCATGCCAGTGCCGGCACGAGATAGGCAAACGACTTCCCCACACCGGTACCCGCCTCGAGCAGCTGGATGCCGCCGTCGTTGTACGCGTCGGCGATGTACGCCGCCATGTCGCGCTGGCTGGGCCGATCCTCAAACTGGCCGAGCACGTGCGCCACCTCGCCATCGGCCCCGAGCGTGGCCACGACCGAAAACGGGTCGAGCCGGACGTTCTCGCGGGCGCGTGGCACTTCCACCACGACATACAGCTCGGTGGCGTCATTGCAGAGAATGCCGAACCCGACACCCTCGTCATGCAGCCGGGCCGCGACATGCAGGTCGGCGCCGGACGGCTCCAGGTTGCCGCTGGGATGGTTGTGGAGCAGCATCTCGCCTCGGCGCGCCACGCCGGGCAGCGCCAGCACCTCGCCGATAGTGCCGCGCGCCACCGTGCGGGCAGCCGTGACAATGCCGTCCCGGTTGATCTCCGCGACAAACGACACTTCACGCCCGCCCGCTGCCAGGATCTCCCCGGCCAGGAAGGCGCGCACTCCCGGATCAATGCGGTCGGTCAGGTCTTGAGTTCCTTCTTCTTTGCTGCCGGAAAGAGCACGTTGTTGAGGATCAGCCGGTACCCGGGCGAGTGCGGGTGGACCGACAGGTCGGTCGGGGCGTCTCCTATCTGGTGCTGCGGGTCTTCCGGGTCGTGGCCCCCATAGAAGGTCCACGTGCCCTCGCCTCGCTCACCATGAATGTACTTGACCCAGGGCGCTCCCGGCTCGTCGGCGAGCACCGTTGCTGCCGGCTTGAGGGTGCGGCGGCTGAACGAGGTGGTGAGCCCGTAAAAGTCCGGGATCACCTGCCGGTGATTCTGCACCAGCATGCTCGGCACCGGATCGATCTTGGCGCTGAAATTGAAGAGTGAGAAGGAGCCGAGCGGCTGCCGCCGGTCCGGCGAATTGACCTGGTGCCCGTCGATGTCAGAGAAGACCGCGATCGTCGGGCTCAGTTCCAGCCGGGCATTCTCGAAGGCGAGCGCCCGGTCCCAGTGCATCTTCTGCGACGCCTCCGGGTCCATCGGCGTGCCATCCGCGTAGCTAGCGGCGATGTCCACGCCGTCGCTGGCCAGCGCCAGGTCGAGGGTTTCCGTGGCCGTGCACATGGCAAAGAGGAAGCCGCCCCGCTCCACGAACGCGGCAATTCGCTGGGCCATGGCCCGCTTGTCCGCCGGCACGTTGGGATAGCCCAGCGACTTCGCCATCGCCTGGTTGCGGTTGATCATGTCGGCGAGCCACGGCGACCCGGCGTAATTGAGCACGAACTTCGAGTACTGCCCCGTGAAGTCCTCGTGATGCAGGTGCAGCCAGTCGAAGTCGGCCAGGCGGCCTGCCTGCAGCTCACCATCCCACAACTTGTCGAACTTGATGCCGGCATAATTGAGCGCCATCGTCACCGCGTCGTCCCACGGTGCCGCGTTGGGCGGCGCGTACACGGCCACCCGTGGCACTTTTTCGAGCGGCACCGCGTCCATGTTGGCGCCGGCGATCTGCCCCTTGATCGTGGTGGCGCCCGCTTCGTCGAGTGGTTCCGTCGTGACACCGGCGAGCGCCGCATCCCGCGCCGTGGCCTCACTGCCCGGCAGCAGGAAGGATCCTCCGCGATAATTGAGCAGCCATTCCAGCCGCTCGCCCCGCTGCAGCGCCCGAAAGGCGACTCCGTACGCCTTCAGGTGGTCTGACTGCGCGTCGTCCATCGGCGCGAGCAGGTACGCCGCGCTCGGCAGGCTGGGAAAGCGCCGAAGCGGCCAGAGCGAGGCCGCCAGGCCAGCGGCGGTGAGGTGGACAAATCGGCGTCGCTTCATGATGGCGGAACTGCTCCCTTCACCTCGTCCAGCACCCGGCGAGCTTCCGGGACAACTGCGCTGGCAGGGTACGTAAGAATCAGGTGCTCCAGCATCCCCTGCGCCTCGGTCCGGCGTGCGGCGGCGAGCAGGAGTCGGGCAAGCTCAAGTTCGGCTACCGGTGCGACAGCCGGAGCCGACGGACTGTCCGCCGCGCGGAGCATCTTCTCCGCCCGTGCGGTGTCACCTCGTGCATGGACCAGCCGAGCCGCGAGTAAATGGAGACCAGCCCCGCCGGACTCCGCCGGCAGTGCACCGGCCACGCGCTCCAGCGCCTGCGCTGCCGCGGCAGTGTCGCCTTGTTCGAGCGAGAGCAGTGCCGCGCCCAGCTGCGGCAGGCTGTCCTGGTCAATCGGCCGCAACAGCGCGAGCAGGGCCGTGCGTGAAGTCGCGTCGTCGCGGGATCCGGCATACGGCCCCGCCTTGCGCAGCATCTCTGCGCCACTGGCCAGGTCACCCTCAAAGATGGCGATCCGCCCGCGAAGTGCGAGGCCTTCCACGGTGCTGTCGCCTTCAAGGCGGGCGGTCGCGCGCGCGAAATTCCCGGCGCGCGCCCAGCCCCATGCCAGCCGGCGCCGGAGCTGGTCGCGCTCCTCGGCGGGCAACCGGTCGCCCGCAGCCGAGAATTTTGCCTCGGCCTCGTCCATGCGGCCGGCGGCCACGAGCACATTTACCGTTGTTGTGACAGCGCCGGTCCCAGCCGAACCGTCATTCGCGACCAGCGCAAGCACACGGCGCGCCGCCTCGGTATCGCCGGCCTCCTGGTATGCACGCGCGGCCTCGACCAGCGAGCGAGAGGCCGGCGTGCCCACGCTGCGGCGTGCGATTTCCTCCTGCGCCATGCCCTGCGCCATCAGGGCACCGTGCCCGCCCTGGCGATGCATCTGGCCGGCGAACGCATTCAGCGCATCGACCGCACGAGGGTTCCTTGGCGGCAGGTGCGCGATCAGCGACCTGGCAGCGCCTTCCGGATCACCCCAGGCAGCGCCCAGACTGGCCGCAAGCAGTTGCGCGTCAAGCGTCGAATCCTGTTGCAGCAACTGGAGCACGCGGGGTCGCGCCGCCACCGGCGCCGGCTGGAGCGCCGCCGTGGCTGCCTGCTGGTACCCGGGCAATTGCGCGATGGCGCTCAGCCACTCGCGCGCGGCATCCGGCCAGGCACCGTCGGCGGCGCGCAACTGGGCCATTTCGTACGCCAGCGCTCCGGGATCATTCAGTGCGTGACGGGCCAGTTCGACGGCGGCCCGTGCGGTGGCGCGATCACGCTGGCGCATGGCGGCCTGCACCCACGCACGCCAAGGCTGCGGGTCACTCGGCGATGTGGCGGCCCACCGCTCCACTGCTGCACGGGCGCTATCCTGAGCGCCGCTCGCCGCCCACGCTCGCACCAGCACCCCATACACGGCGCCACTCGGCGCCGCCGCGGCGGCGGCCTGTGCGGCGGGAATGATTTCACCTTCGCGATGCAGCGCATCGAGCATTCGCTCGAGCCCCATCAGTGCAGCCGCATTACCGGGGGCGGCACTCAGCACCGCGCGGAACGAATCCGCCGCCGCGGCGAACTGGTTCTGGCGCTCCAGCTCCAGCGCGCGAGCAAGCGAGGCATTCCCGGGCTGCTGGGCCGCCAGCACTGGCGCCGTCCCCAGCGACAGCAACAAGAGCACTGCGGCGCCTCTCATTGCTGGGGACTCTCCGCCAGGCGCCGGAAATAGTCCACCACCAGCCGCCGGTCTTCGGGTGACAGCCGCTGCAACTCTTCCCAGCCAGGCAGCCGGGGCGTGTCATCCTGCTCGAGCCGCTCCCGCAAGGCAGGAGGCAAGTGGACGTTGCCCTCCTTCGCGGTGGTGCTCTGGCGCTCCTTCTGCTCGTCGCGCTCCTCGCCCTGCAGGGTGCGGCCGGCGTCGAGCATGCGACGAAAGAGCTGCTGCTGCCGCTCCACGGTCTGCCGGTCCAGCCGCCCCGCCTCGAGGCGGCGCGCCACGTCCTGGGCTTCCTGCGAGAGCTGTCCGGCGCCCGGCATGTTGCCCTGTGCCTGCATCCGCTCCAGTTCCTGCGCGATGGCGCGCTGCTGGGCGGCGAGCTGCTGCATCAGCTGCTGCCCCGCGCCCTGTCCCTGGCCCGGCGTGGGGAGCAGCGATGCGGTCTGCTGGCCGAGCTGGCCCTGCTGGCCAGCCAGCTGGCCCATCTTCTCCATCGCCTCGGCCATGCCCGAGCCCGAGGCCGAACCGGAGACGTCGTCGCGCGACCGCAGCATCATGTAAGCCGCGGCATTGAGCGCATCCACCGCGGAGCCGGCCCTGTCGGCAGCTGCGGGCAGGTTGATGTTGGCGCTGGAGACTGCGTCGCGTGAGGCGCTCATGTGGGTGCGCGCCACTTCGAGCGCCACCCCGATCTGCTGGGAGACAAGCGCATTCTTTCCGGCGATGTCGCGGATCCGCGCCGCAACCCGTTCAAGCCCGTCCTCGAGCGCAGCCTGCGCCGTACGCGCCGCTGCAGGATCCACGTCATCGTCGAGCGATCGGGACAGCGACAGCTCCTGGCTCGAGAGCCTGCTCGTTTCGGCCAGTGCCTGGTCCAGCGCCTGCATCACTTCCTCGCGCCACTGGTCCTGCGTGGACTGCCGAGCCTGGTCCATCTGGCCGGCCAGCGGCCCAAGCATCTGCGAAGCACGACGACCGTGCTGCTGCGCCTGCGCCCGGCCACCCTGCTGCATCTGTTGCGCGGCCTGCTGCATTTGCTGCGACGCTTCCGCCGCCTGCTGTGCCGCCTTCTCAAGCCCGTTCCGGGCCGCGGAGGAGTCGAGCTGGCGACTTGCCGCCTCTAACCGGCTGGCAAGTGAATCCGCACGGCTGGCCATCTGCTGCTCATCGGCCGACGCGCGCGCTGAATCGGCCTGCGCGGCCGCCGCGTTCCACTGTTCCTGCTGCTTCGCCAGGTCGCGGGCCTCGTCGGCGAGATTGGCGAGCTCACCCTCCAGCGCCGCACGCTTGAAAAGGTCCCGGCTGCGCTCCAGCGCCTGCTGCAGCTTTTCCTGCGCGTCGGTCAGGTCCTGCAGCG
Source organism: Gemmatimonadales bacterium (assembly GCA_035700175.1). GTDB lineage: Bacteria > Gemmatimonadota > Gemmatimonadetes > Gemmatimonadales > GWC2-71-9 > CAMLHP01. Next base: position 5,478 of record DASSOW010000176.1, read on the forward strand.
CCCGTCGGGCCTGGTCGGCATCGAGATTCTTGAGCGCCGACTTGAGTTCCGCGAGCTTGGCCCGCAACTCGGGTGTCAGCGCCTTGGCCAGCTGTTCCCGTACTTCGGCCAGCCGCTTCTGGAATTCCGGATCGTTGAGGCCCGCCTGCTCCGCCGCCTGGCGCAGTGCTTCAAGCGCGTCCTTGAGCTGCTCCGACTGCTGGACCAGCGAATCGGTTGCCTGCGCCAGCGCCTGCGCCTGGCGTGCCTGCTCGAAGGACATGGCGGGATCAGGGCCGCGTGCATTGCCCTCGCTCCGGGTACGCTCCCGGGACAGATCGTCGGTCTGCCGCTGCACCTCGGCGCTCTTCCGGGCCAGAGACTCGAGCGAACTGCCCATGGCCGCGGCCGCCTCACGCTGTGCGTCACGCAACTCCGCCCTGGTGGGAATCCGGACCCGGTATTCGCGCGACCGCCCGACCTGCCGCGACGGCGCATTGTCGGTGGCCACGAGCTGGTAGACCACGGTGTCACCGGGCTGCGCACCGGCCCGCTGCAAGTCCAGCTCATGCGCAAGGATGGCGTGATCCGGTTCGCCGCCGATCGGCACCGAGTCGAATTGCTCGGCGGTCCCCAGCCGCACGCGCACGCTCACCGCCGTGAGCCCATGGTCATCGCGCGCCTCTACAACGAGGGGAAGCCGCATGGAAAGAGGGGCAACAGTGTCGGCGCCTGGTACCGGCACGGTGACGGCAGGTGCACTGTCGGCTACGATCCGGAGTAGAAGCCGGACCGTGTCGCCGCCGAGGGAAGCACCTCCCTCGACTGCGAGGCGCAGGGTGTAGACGCCACTTGCTCGCGGAAGAAACTCCCCGTGAAACTCCCTCCCGTCGACGTCGAGCTGCGACTCCTCCTGATCCCGCAGCCACGCGGCCTGGCTCAATGTTGCAGTAGCCTGGCCCACGGTACGAAGCCTGGTGCCCGCCGGAAGCAGCACGGTGTCACCCGACACCGGCAACGGTTCGTCGGCGAGCCCCAGATAGCGCGGATAGTGCGCCGTCACCGCGAGTGACCCCAGGAAGGCAGGGAGCTGCACCGCCACATGGACCGTGTCCGATCCGCGGCCGCCGCTCGCAGCTCGCGCGAAGAGGTCGGCCGCGAGCGGCCCAACGGTATGACTGGCACGCCCGTTTTCATCGAGCTCAATGGTCTGGGTGCGCCACGTGTCACCGGGCGCGCGGGTGTAGAGCGTGGCGGAAGCGCGTCCCGGCGCGACGATCTGAAGCGTCACCGAGTCTCCACGCGGCACCGACAGCCTGCTCGCAGTGAGACGGACCGGCTTGGCCGCGTCGAGCAGGGCACTCGCCGGATGCCAGACGCGCGTGGCCGGCGCCGACCATGGACGCGCACTCACCAGCAGCAGGCTCCCTGCCAGAAGGACGGCAAGCCCCGCCAGCGCACGCCGGCGGATCGGCTGGGCAATGGGCTGCAGCGCCGCCGCACCGTCCTGCGCCAACCGGGCGGATGCCTGGGTATCAGCAAGGTCCCTGAGTGCCTCGCTGGTGCCGACGGTGCCAGGCTCGAGCTGCGCCGACACCGCGCCCCTGCGCCATCCGGCATGGCGCTCCAGCCAGTCTGCCGTGGCGCGAAGCGAGAGGCGGCGCGCGCCCTGGCGCGCGCGCACCAGCCCCACCACGACGAGCGTCGTAACGATCAGCCATGCGATCGGAATCCAGAGCGGTGCGCGGATCACCCCTGCGCGCGCCAGCCACGCAGCCGACCCCAGCGCAGCCAGCGCAAGGCCCGTGGCCAGTGCTAGCCAGCCAAGCTGGCTGCGCCGCCGCAGCGGCGTCGCGAGTGCGCCGAGTGCGCGCTGGGTCCGGCTCATCCGCCGTAGCCCACCGCGTAGGCAAACAGGTTCACTCCCATGCGGAGCGCTGCTTCCCGCTTCTCGGGCGGGTCGTGGTGGACATCGGGATCTTCCCAGCCGTCGCCCAGGTCGCTTTGATACGAGTAGTAGACCACCAGGCGTCCGTCCAGGTAGATGCCGAATCCCTGCGCCGGTTTCCCGTCATGCTCATGGATCTTGGGAATGCCGTTCGGCATCTCGTAGATCAGGTGATAGATGGGATGACTGAGCGGGACCTCTTCCAGCTGGTGATCGGGAAACAGGCGATTGAGTTCGCGCCTGATGGATGCATCCATGCCGTAATTGTCGTCAGCATGGAGAAATCCACCCTGGCGAAGGTAGCGGCGCAGGGTCTCGAGGTCGGCATCGCTAAAGTGCACGTTGCCGTGACCTGTCATGTAGATGTACGGCACGTTCCAGAGATCGTCTGAGCCCAGCGTCACGACGGTCTCGGTGGGCCCGGTGTGCAGGGCGGTGCGGGTGCGCACGGCTGTCAGCAGGTTTGGGAGGCTGGATGGGTTGGCGTACCAGTCGCCGCCGCCATCGTAATGCAGCCGGCCGATGGTAAGCGGCGCGGAAGCATCCTGTGCGGCCACGACGGCAGGCAGGAGGAACAGGATCAGGACAAGACGCCACATCAGCAGCTACTCCAGCGAAACATCCAGGTCAGTGACCAGCCGATACGCCTCGTTCCGCGGCCACCCCATCTGGTCGGCCACGCCGGCGGCGGCATCCCTGCGGCTCTTGCCCGCGGCCAGCAGCCGCCGGGCAAGCGCCGCCGCCTCGTCGGGATCGGGCAGTTCCTCACGCTCACTCGGCGCGGCACCCAGGATCACCGTGATCTCGCCACGGGGCTCGGTGGCGCTGAAGGCCGCACGGAGCACGTCCAACCTCTCCGTACGGATTTCCTCGTGCATTTTCGTCAGTTCCCTCGCCACCGTGGCGGGCCGGTCAGGCCCCGCCAGTGTGATCAGGTCATCGATCAGGGCCACAAGGCGGGTTGGTGCCTCGAACAGGACTACGGGCCAGGGCTCGCGGGCCGCCCGTTCCAGCAGTTTCCGGCGCTCCCCGCCCTTTCGTGGCAGGAATCCCAGGAACAGGTAACGGTCGCCGCCCAGCCCAGCCGCCGAGAGCGCGGTCGTCACCGCCGAGGGGCCCGGAATGGGGACGACCGCAAAGCCGGCCGCGCGCACGGCACGCACCAGCTCGGCACCAGGATCGCTGATGAGCGGCGTGCCGGCATCGGAGACCAGCGCCACGTCGCGGCCCTGCGCGAGCATTTCCAGCAACGTGTCGGTGCGGCGGTCAGGTGAGTGGGCGTGAAACGAGAGGAGCTTGGGTGTGGCACCCAGGTGGGCCAGCAGGCGGCTGGTGCGCCGGGTGTCCTCGGCCGCAACCACGGACACCCGGCTGAGGACCGCCGCGGCACGCGCGGACAGGTCCTCGAGATTGCCGAGGGGCGTCGCGACGACGTAGAGCGTCGCGCTCACCCCAGATGCTTGCTGATCCGCTCCTGCAGCGTGGCCTTGGGCACCGCACCGACCACGGTGTCGACGTGACGGCCATCGCGGAAGAAGAGGATGCTGGGAATGGAGCGGACGTTGAACCGCTGGGTCACGCTCTGGTTGGCATCCACGTCCACCTTGGCCACCCGGAGCTTGCCCGCATGTTCGCCGGCCAGCTGCTCCAGGATCGGCGCGATGGCCTGACATGGCCCGCACCATGTCGCCCAGAAATCCACCAGCACGAGGCCGCTCGCCTGTTCGACATCGGCGGCAAAGGTATCATCGGTAACGTGCTGGATCTGGGTGTTGGTCGCGCTCATCCTGTTATTCTCCAATCTGGTGCTGGCCGTCCCCGGCCGGTTCTGAAAATGAATGGAGCCGCGGGATGCCCCCGGGCTCCACAACTTCGGCAAGGAGTCCCTCGTGACGGATGCGCCCCGGATTGCTCATGTCGGGATCGCCGTCCCAGACCTCGATGCAGCGGCCGCGTTCTATCGCGACGTACTGGGCCTCGAGTCGCATCCGGTGGAGCAGGCCGATGGCGCCGACATTCTCAGCTTCCCGCTGGGCGAGTCGAGCATCGAGCTCCTGGCACCTCGCGCGGCCGACAGCCCCATTGCCCGCTTTCTCGAGCGCCGCGGGCCCGGCATCCATCACATCTGCTATCGCGTCGCCGACCTCGACGCCGCGCTGGCGCGGTGCCGGACGGCGGGCTATCAGCTGATCGATGAGTCACCCCGCCCGGGTGCCGGAGGATGCCGCATTGCCTTTCTCCATCCCCGCTCTACCACCGGCACGCTCATCGAACTGACTGAATGAATAACGCCGGCGGGTTCCCCGACTACTGTGCGCTGGTGCTGTCCGCCTGGCCACAGCGCCTGCCGGGACTGCCCAGCTCATCCAGCGCGATCGCGGTTACCAGCCAGGCCTTTCCGGCGCGCGTGGTGGTGAATGGAACGATCTCGTCGCAGCCACCTCGCGTCATTTCAACCTGGAGCACCCGGCGGTCCTTGGATGACCCGTCGTCGGTGTTGGAGATGATGCGATAGTCGGCGCCCCGAAGGTACGCCTGCATGATGACGAGACGACGCTGGTAGTCGGAGGGCTGGCGCGTGCTTGCCGCCGGGCCCTTGGAGGTGCCCCACAGCTGCGCCATCTTGTCGAGGTTGCTGTCGGCAACGGCTCGCAGGAAGCCCTGCACCGCCGCCTCCGAGCCGGCCTGCGGCGCGACGGACTGCGCAGTGGACGTGGTCGCGCCGCCGCACGCGGCAACAAGGACGGCTAGGCCAAGGGAAAGAAGTCGCTGGGACACGCTGGGCTCCGGGCAAAGTGCCAGTGGCGAAGATAACCGGTCGCGAAACCTGCAAACAACCTGCTCATGCGTCTCTACATCAACGTTGATCACGTGGCCACCGTGCGTCAGGCACGGCGCACCGACGAGCCCGACCCGGTCGCGGCGGCGCAACTGGCCGAGGCCGCCGGTGCTGACGGCATTACCGCCCATCTCCGGGAGGACCGCCGCCATATCCAGGACGAGGACGTCGAACGGCTTGCAAGGGCCGTGCGCACCGTGCTCAACCTCGAGCTGGCCTCGGCCCCCGACATCACGGACCTGGCCTGCCGACTGCGTCCCTTCCAGGCGACGCTGGTGCCGGAACGTCGCGAGGAGGTGACAACCGAAGGCGGCCTCGACATCAGCCACCCCAGCCCTGACCTGCAGGCAAGCATCGCGCGGCTGACCGCCGCCGGAATCCGGGTGTCCCTGTTCATCGCGCCGCATCCGGCCGACATCCGGTCGGCCCACGCCCTGGGCGTCCCCGCGGTCGAGCTTCATACCGGCAGGTACGCCAACAGCTGGAAGGAATCGGGCGACGCGCTCGAAGAGTTGCGCGCGGCTGCCGCGCTCGCCCGCGAGCTGGGGCTTGCCGTGCACGCGGGCCACGGACTGACGTACGCCAATGTGCGGCCGGTGGCGGAGATTCCCGGCATCGAGGAGCTCAATATCGGACACAGCATCGTCAGCCGGGCCGTCATGGTGGGCATGCCCCAGGCCGTGGCCGAGATGGCCCGGCTGGTGCGTTGACCCCCCGGAGCCGGATGCCTAACCTACGGGCGGCAACGACCCCATTTCCTGAGGCCCCATGAGCGCACCCCTTGGATCGGCCGATTTTTTTGCCCTCGAAGCCGGCGAGTGCCTGGATCACCTCGACGTCCTGATCTCGCAGTCGGACGGTGGCGACCCCGTGCAAATGCTGCGCTACTCGCGCGCATTGCGGGGCTCGGCACTCATGGCCAATCAGACGGCGCTGGCGCGGGCAGCGGCCGGCTTCGAGGCGCTGGCGCGCGCGGTCCGCGACGGCAAGCGCGCCTTCGATGCGGTGGCGCGGGAGCAGGCGGCGCAGGCGGTCGACGACGTGCGGCATCTGGTGCGCCGGGTCAAGGAGTGGGGCCCGGCGGACGAGGCCAAGGCCACGCGCATCGCAAGCGAGCTCGCGGCGCTGGCCGGTGGCGAGGTGCGCGATCCGCGCCAGCATCCGGCGCCGCAGGCGGCGCAGGCCCAGACGGGCGTACGCGCGTTTGTGGCCCGCGAGGGCGCGCTGGTGGCAAGCGCGCTCGACCGCGCGGCGCGTTCCCTCGAGGCCACGCCGGAAGCGCGGGAGCCACTTTATGCCGTGCTTCGGCGGATGCAGTCGCTGCGCGGGCTCGCCGAGCTGAGCGAGTTGAGCCCGCTGCCCGAAGTGCTCGACGGCATTGAGCTCGCCGTCGGCGACCTGACCCGGCTGTTCGCGCCGCCTCCCGGCGTCCCCGCCCTGCTCGATGCGGCGGCCGCTGCGCTCACGCGGATTGCGCGCGATGTGGCAGACCGCGGCATTCCCGATTCTGCTGCACCGGAAGCGCAGCTGTTCACCGACCGCCTGCTTCGCGCCTTTGCCAGCGAAGACGATGTGGTGGCCATTGAGGCGCTGCTCGACCGCAGTCAGGGCGACGCCATCGTCCGCTCGTCGGCCCAGCCACAGTTTGCGCCCCCGTCTCCGCTCGGAGATGTCGAGCTGGTGAGTCACGGCGAGCACCTGGTGCAGGCGGCCGAACAGCTCATGGCGGCGCCTTCCGTCACGGCACGAGACCTCAGGCTTTACGCGCTGGTTCCCGCGTTCAGGGCAACCGCGACGCCCGGGCGCGACCCGCTGACGCCGGCCCTCGCGCGTTTCGGGAAGGCAGCCTGCCGCACCATTGCGAGTGGCGCGGCGGCCGGCCAGCTCAGCTCCTTTGCCGATGTCCTGCGCTCGGCGGGAACCATCCTGCGGGAGGCGGCGGCCCAGGGCACCGGACCCGCGCTGGCCTCCCGGCTCGATACCCTCACGGCGCAGCTGGATGTCACGGCGCCCAGTCAGGAGGAGCCGGCCGCCCGCGAGGATCGCCCTGCCGGCGCCGCCAGCAACGCCGTCGCTGCCGAGACCCCGCCCACAACAGCTCACAGCTCACAGCTCGTGGTCGCCATTGAATCGCTCGCCTACGACGGCGAGTCGGTACTCGCCCCCATGCCCTCCAGTGCGCCGGAAGAGCAGGCCGCGGGCGAGGACGGTGCGATTGTGTCGGTGCTGTCGCTGGCACCCGACGAGGCACTGCCGATCGAACGCGGATTCAGCACCTATCAGCAGTTGGTCAAGACAGGTGCCGCAGTCAAGACGGTTTCCGAGCCAGCCGCAGTCGTGGCGAACGAGTACGCTGTCTCGCAGGAAGCGCCAGCGGTGGTCGACATCGAGACGCTTTGCTACAGCGGACAGGGCGCGCTGCAGCGCGCCGCAGCGGTCCGCGCCGAGATCACGGCCAGTCTCCAGCGGCAGCCGGGGCTGGCCACGGTCGAGCCGCTGCTGCTCGAGCTGCTCGACCTCGTCCCGCTCGCACTCAAGCCCAACTGATCGTGCCCGACCGTCGCTCCTGGTGGGCGCTCGCCGCCGGCGTGGTCCTCGCCGGCGCACTGCTCTGGTGGGTGATCCACGACGTGAAATGGCCGGACCTCGCTGCGGAGATCCGGGCAGCCAGTCCGGTGCTCATCCTGCTGGCAATCGGCCTTGCCACCGCAACCTTCCCACTTCGAGTGGTGCGCTGGCGGCTGCTCCTCCGTGCCGAGGATGATTCGGTTCTCTCGTTTACACCGCTCTGGCACGCCGTTGCCATCGGCTTCATGGCCAACAACATCCTGCCGTTCCGCATCGGCGAGCTGATGCGCGTCTGGGCTGCCAGTCGGCTCACCCGCGCGCGGTTCTCGGCGGCATTGTCGAGCGTTGCCGTGGAGCGAGTCTTCGATGCACTCACCGTCATCAGCATGCTGGCGGTGGGGCTGCTCCTTGCCGGCCTGCCGCAGGGCGTGGAGCTGTTCGGCACCCCCGTGACGCGACTGGCGACGGCCTCGGGCATCCTTGTGGCGGCGGCCCTGCTGGCCGCGATCGCGGTCGTGAGCTTTCCGGTGGCGGCCGAACGGCTGATTCGCCGCCTGATTCCGTCGGCGCCCCTGGCCGACCGGCTGGCGAATCTGGTTGAAGGTGTACGGCATGGGCTGGGCGTCCTGCGGTCGCCGGCGAGGATCAGCGCGGTGATCGCCTGGTCGGTGGTGATCTGGCTGGTCAACGCGCTCTCGTTCTGGGTCATGCTGCGTGCCTTCGAGCTGCCCGTCGGGTTTGCCGGGGTGCTGCTGATGCAGGGTGTGCTGGTGCTTGGTGTGGCGGCCCCCACCACGCCCGGCTACGTCGGCGTATTCGAGGCGGTCATCAAGGCGGTGCTGCTGCTCTTCGCCATCGCCCCTGACCGGGCGGTGGCGTACGCGGTGACCTATCACATCACCACGTTCCTTCCCATCGTCCTGCTGGGCGCGTGGTCGCTGGCGCAGACCTCGCTCGATTTCGCGACCTTGCGCAAGGCACCGCAGGCATGACGACGGTGGTCAGTTCGCAGGCGCCAGCCAAGGTCAACCTGTTTCTTCGCGTCTTCGGCGCGATGGGCGACGGATTCCACGCGGTGGAGACACTGCTGGCCCGCACGTCACTGGCCGACGACCTCCGCGCCGAAAGGCGCGAGTCGCGCGGCGTCACGCTCACTACCGAGGGCATCGATACCGGGCCGCCGGAGGAAAATCTGGCGGTGCGCGGCGCCCAGCTGGTGCTGGACGCGACGGGCCACCGCTTCGGTGTTCACCTCACGCTTACCAAGCGCATCCCTGTGCAGGCCGGCCTCGGCGGAGGATCGAGTGACGGTGCGCAGGCGCTCCTGCTGGTCAACCAGCTGGCCGGCAACGCCATTCCCCGGCACGAGCTGCTGCAGCTGGCGGCTCGGCTGGGCAGCGACGTGCCGTTCCAGCTGAGCGGAGCGCGACTGGCCGTCGGGTGGCACCGGGGAGAACGATTGCTGCAGCTCCCGGCATTGCCCCCAGCGCCGGGGTTGATCCTGGTCCCGCCATCGGGCGTAGGCACGGCGGACGCCTATCGCTGGCTCGATGCCGCCCGCACCGAGCCGGTGCGGCGGGGTGCGGTCCTGCTCGATCTCGATGCGGTGGGCAGCTGGGGCGACATCGCCCGGATGGCCGGCAACGATTTCGAGGCACCGGTGTTTGCCCAGCGCCCCGCGGTCCGTACGGCCTTTGAAAAGCTGGTGGGCACGGGGCCGATGCTCTGTCGCATGTCCGGTTCGGGGTCGGCGGTGTTCGCCATCTATCGGACTGAACGCGACCGGGATGACGCGATGATGATGCTGGCCCCGCGACTGGGGGAGCGCTTTGCAGTGGAAGTGGGCTGAGGGGGCCGCGCTAATTAGCTTTGACGCCAGCCGCGCTGGCCCTTCGTCCAATGGCAGGACATCGGACTTTGGATCCGAGAATGGTGGTTCGAATCCACCAGGGCCAATGGAGTCGAGGGTCGAGGGTCACGGGTCGAGCAGCTTGCATTCC
>DASSOW010000177.1:0-8894 GCA_035700175.1 Gemmatimonadales bacterium
GGAGGCCTGAGTAGTTGGTGATGTTGAGTTCTTCGGCCAGGGCATGCAGCTCGGCGACCGACTTCTGCTTCAGTTCAGCGATATCCACGGAAGGGACTCCGGCAAGGAGCGCCGGGCGTCAGGGCACCCGGCAGACAGAATGGTGACAGGAGAATTGGCTCGGATATATGCGGATCTTCGTTCCGGGGGAGCCCGGCGTGCGTGATCAGACTGGCTTGGGGATAAATGGCCGCGCAGGGTCTGGAGTACAATGCCGGAACGTACGCGCTGCCACTCGCCCCGTCAAGAGGCCCGGTGACCGCCCCCGGCTTTGACGAGCTGAGCCGGACCTTCGAGGCGTGGCGGGTGCTCCGCCTGGGGGGCCGCGAATACGTGGACGCGGTCATCGCTCCCGGACACCGGGGCCCGTCGCGAGAACTCACCGCTGCCCTCAAGCACTGGCCGGGTGCGCACTACTGGACTGACCGCAGTCGCAGCGGCCTGGTGCTGGTCCGCCCCGTGGCCGGCGAGCGCGGCGAGCGCTGGTGGCTCCACGTCGCCCTTGGCCTGATCACCGTCATCTGCGCCCTGGGTGCCGGCGCCACACTGGCCGGTGTGTGGATGCCGGATGCGGAGCTGACGCGTTACGGCGCGCTCGGCGGCGCGGTCGTCAGCGGCTTCCACTTCTTCGGCGACGTGCTGCAGGGCGCCTGGCGCGACATCCTGCCGGGTGCCAGCTTTGCCTTCCCGCTCCTGGCCATCCTGCTGGTGCACGAGCTGGGGCATTACTTCACCGCCCGCCGCTACGGCATCGACACCTCGCCGCCATTCTTCCTGCCGGTGCCGCCCTCGCTTTCCCCCATCGGAAGCCTGGGCGCCTTCATCCGCATGCGCTCGCCCGTGCTCGATCGCCGCCAGCTGCTCGACGTCGGTGCGGCAGGCCCGCTCGCCGGTTTCGTGGTGACGCTGGTAGTGCTGTGGCTGGGCTACGCCCATAGCGAGCCGCTCACCGTTACCGCGCAGGCGGCAGGTGATTTCGTCACCTATGCCGGACGCGAAATCCACCTGGGCGATTCGTTGCTTACGCTGGCGCTCCGCGAGCACTTCTTTCCCCACGCGGCTGCCGTGGCGCTGAGTCCCATGGCATTTGCCGGCTGGGTCGGCGCATTCGTCACCGCGCTCAACCTGGTGCCGCTGAGCCAGCTGGATGGCGGTCACGTGCTCTATGCCATGTTCGGCCGCCGGCAGACGACTATCGGCGCTGCGGCGCTCATCGCGCTGCTCCTGCTCGGACGTTCCTCGCCCAGCTGGTGGGTGTGGGCCATCCTGGCGCTCCTGATCGGGGGCGGGCGCTGGACCCACCCCAGTGTCCTCGCGCCGGAGCGGCCGGTTCCACCAGGCCGGCGCTGGATCGGCTGGGCCTGTATCGTCGTGTTCGTGGCCACGTTCGTGCCGGTGCCGTTTGTGATCTAGTTGGGGCGGGTCTGAGACCCGCCCTTACGGGATCGTTGCGCATCCCATTGCCCCATATCATCTTTGCCCATATCGGCGGTCGTCGTGACCCTGCCGCCGGACGTCCCACGCCGGATTCGTGAGGAGGTGCGATGAGCCTGCTCAACGCCCGCTCGTCATCCCGGGATTCCCGCGAGGTTCGCCAGTACGACCTGGAGCTGCTGCGGCTGGATGGAAGGCAGGTTGCCATGGCGCTGCTGGTACGCCGCAGTGAGGATGGCACCTGGCGTGGCCGTCTCCAGTTTACCGACGCTGACAGCGGCGAAGAGCGGAGCACGGCGGAGATTTTCTGCGGCGCACTGGAGGATGACCTGTGGCACTCCCTGCAAGGCCTGCGCGAACATCACATCCGGGATCTCTATCGGTCGCTGGCCTGAATGGATGACCAGAGCCGCATTTCCCGTCTCCGCCATGACCTGGCCAACCCGCTTGCTGCGCTGCTCGCCGAGACCCAGCTGCTGCTGCTCAATGAGGCGGCGCTCGACGACGACACCACCACCAGCCTTCGCGAGATCGAGAAGCTGGCCATCCGCATGCGGGGGATCTTGCGGGAGAGCGTGGGGGAGGAAGAAGGGCATAGGGCATAGGGCATGGGGCATGGGGCTACGCGAGACTCGTAACTCATGACCCGCGACCTTCCATGCCCGACGCCCCACGCCTCACGCCGTTGATCAAGTAGCCTCCCAGAAACACCAGACTCGCTCCGGTCGCAATCAGCCGTCCCGTCCACGACACCGCGCTCGTGGAGACCAGTCCCTCGATCAACCCCGCAACCAGCAGGCACACGACGCAGGCACCGAGCATTCGTACGGCACGCCGGCCAGCCAGCACCAGCGCGTCGCCACGGGCAAGATCTCCCGGTGCAATGAGTGTTCTGCCCAGCAGGAAGCCGGCGCCGCCAGCGATCCAGATGGCGCTCAGCTCCAGTACGCCGTGGCCGATGATGAACTCGCCGAGGTAGGCGCCCAGGCCCACGTTCACGTAGTGACCGAATGAGGCGCCGAGCTGGAGTCCATTGAGCGCCAGCAGCACCAGTGAGCCGATCCCCAGGAAGATCCCGCCGGCAAAGCAGTAGAGCGCGACCCGCACGTTGTTGGTGATGATGGCTGACGCGATTGCCGGCCGCACCCGGGCCGCCACCTCGACATAGCGCTTGCCGGTGCCGCGAGCCTCACGTCCCGCTTCCGCCCGATCCAGCATCACGGCCGGCAGCACCTGCTCGGCGAGCTCCGGGCGATCGCGCAGCATCCGGTAGCCCACCGCCGCCGGCACCGCAAACATGAGGCAGGCGAGGACGACCTCGCGCCAGGCACCGAGCACCGCGGCGGGGCACTCACGCGAGATCACTTCCCACGCTCGGCTCAGTGCGTGGCCTTCATTGCGATAAAGCGCATTGTGGCCGGCAGCTACCAGCCGGTCCACGCGCTCGATGACGCGCGAGTCGGCGCCATAGGTGCGGAGCCGGGCAAGGTCGGCTGCCACCTCGCGATACCGGGCGGCGAAGTCCGGCAGCTCCGCCGGCGCGAGATCGTCGAGCCCGCGCTTCTGCACCCGGGATGCGAGCGCATCGAACTCGTCCCACCGGCTGCCCTGCCGGGCGATGAGCTGCCAGGCAGGGCCGCCGCCCCGCGCGGCCAGTCCTGATGTGCGCCTCGCCTGTTCGGCCTCGAGCAGCGTCGCGAGCCGTTCGGGGAGCGGCCGGTCGGGGTCCACATCCGCCAGTGGGACCGACAGGCGCTGGGCCAGCTCGGCCGCGAGCCGACCGCGCGCGCTGGGCGCGAGCTCATCGGCGCGGGAAACGAACGCGTCCAGCAGGGCAAACTCACGATCATCCAGCTCGGGCGCTTCAGCGACCGGTGCAGCTTCGTCACGCGGCTGCAGCTTGGCGGGGGCCTGCTCCGTGGGCTGGTCGCGGACGACGATAGTGCCGCCCACGATGTCGCCCAGCCGCCGGCCCCTGGGGTGCAGCGCGACCAGGAGGCCTCCGCCCAGGTAGGGTGGCGGCAGGAAATCGGCGATGCGCAGGAGGTTGCGCACCACGGCGCCGGAGCGGCTGATGGCATGACCGGAGTCGCTGACGACCCGCAGTCCCAGCCATCGCTTCCCCGGTGTCTGCCCGTGGCGGAAGGCCTCGAAAAAAATGAAGTAGCCGTACCAGATGGCGAAGGCGCCGCCGAGCAGGAAAGCGCCGGTGAGCGGGCCGAGGAGGGTTTGCGCGAGGCCCGTGAACCGGAAGACGAGCACCATCGCGACGATGAGCGCGATCACGATGGCCTGATCCACGAGCGCCGCCGCGGCGCGCGAGCCGATGCCGGCGATCTCGTATTCGAGCGCAACGTGCTCCGGCGTCTCGACGATGAGATGCCTGCGAAGGTCGGGTGGTGCCGCCACTGGCTGGGGCATGCCTCAACCTACTGCCGATGAGGACTCGCGCGGAAGCGAGGGCGGGCGCATGTTTAGGCGCTCAGCGCTCAGCGCTCAGCGCTCAGCGCCCAACTCCCAACCAGGATACCCATGACTAACGTGACGCTGCGCCCAATCAGCTTCGGCGAGATCCTGGACCAGGCCTTCAGTCTCTTCCGCCGGCTGTTTGTTCCGCTGGTGCTGGTGCAGATCATCTGCACCGGCGTCATCATTCCGCTCCAGCTGTTCGTGGCGGCGGGCGGGCGGCAGTTCTCGGCACTTTACCTGGTGACGGTGCTGATCAACATGATCGCCTCGGCCCTGGCCAGCGCCGCAGTGGCGCTGCTGATTTCCGAGAATTACCTGGGGCGCTCCCTCGGCGCGGGGGGCGCGCTCAAGCTGGCGCTTCCCAAGATTGGTCCCGTGATCCTCCTTTCCATGGCGCTGGGCCTGGTGCTCATCGTCTCGGCGATTCCCGCCGGCATCGCGTTCGCCAGCGGGATGGCCATCCTGGTGCCGCTGGGCACGGGCACAGCCGCCACCGCAGGACTGGATCGTCTGCCCATGGCGGCCGGGCTCATGCTCACCGGCTTCGCGCTCCTGCTGGTGCCGCTCGCGGTGTTCGCCGGGCTTGCGGTGTCGACACCGGCGCTGGTTATTGAGAACATCGGCGCTGGCGCGGCCCTGCAGCGGTCATGGTCCCTGACTCGTCGGTTCCGGCTCCGGACCATCGGGCTCCTGCTGCTCACGGCCATCCTCATCGGCATCCCGTTCCTGGGCGTGACGCTCCTCGTGACCATGTTGCCCAGCGATGCGGCGATTCTCCTCGCGCAGGCTCTCTCGCTCCTGGTGCTCCTGATACTGACGCCGCTCATCTACTGCGTGCTGACCCTCCTCTACTACGACTTGCGGGTCCGTAAGGAAGGCTTCGACCTGCAGGTACTTGCCGACTCGCTCGCCGCGTGAGCGGAGCGCCGCTGCCGGCTGACTCGCTGCGCGCAGCGCTGGATTCCGTGTTCCGGTCGCCGGCGTACGACTGGCGCCCACCTGACATGACGCTCACCTGGTTCACGGAGCACTTCCGGGCCCTCCTCGCGTGGCTCGATTCGGTCCGCACGCTCAACCCGGTGGCCTACCGCGTCTTCATCGCGCTGCTCGTCACCGTGCTGCTCGCGATCATCCTGCATGCGGCATGGATCCTGGTGCGGACCGCGCGGCAGGCCGAACAGGGAGCGGACAGGGAGACGGTGCCCGGGATCGCCTCCCGAGGAGAGGCCTGGTACGACGCAGAAGCGGACCGGCTGGCCCGGGAAGGAAGGTTTGCCGAGGCGGTGCAGGCGGCGTTCGTGGCACTGGCGCGCAGGCTCGATGCGCTGGGACTCCTGCAGTACGACGCGTCGCTGACCCCCGCGGAGTGCGCCCGGGCGGCACGGCTCGACGACACTGATCGCTCGCGGCTCAGGCGCCTCGTGACGGAGCTCTACCACGTGGCGTTCGGCTCCCGCGAGTTCACCGCGGATGACTACCGGCGCTGGCGCACGGAGGCGGAAGCGGGGTGGCATGCGCCCGCGCACTAGCCTGCTGCTGGCGCTGGGCGGGCTGCTGGTCGTGGGCTACGTCTCTGCCATGCTTGGTCGTCGTGAGGGGCGGCCGCAGGACCGCGACTTTCGCCGTTCGACCCTGCTGACGACCCCGGATGGCGCTCGTGCCTGGGCCGATGCGCTGGGCCTGCTTCATGTTCGGGTCACCCGGTTCCGGAACCGCCCCCGCGACCTGCAGCCTCCCGCCGACAGCATCGTCTTCGCCGTACTCGATCCGGCCATCCCACTCAGTGGCACGGATGGAGTGTGGCTGGCCGGGTGGCTGAGGTCGGGTGGCAGCGTGCTCGCGGCCGGCGCGGGAAGCGATGCCTTCCTGCGATGCTTCCGTCTCACGGCTCAGCCCCGGTATGGCGGGTGGGTACTTCTGCGCGGCGATTCCGTGCCGGTCAATTATCTGCTGGCGCCGGCAGACACGGGCTCCGGCAGTCGAGGCATGGCCGAGCGCCTTGAATGCCCGGTGGGGGCGTACACGGTCGACACGCTTCTGGCGCTTGCGACCGGCGAGCCGGTGGCGCTCCGCATCCAGCCGGACTCGGGCGGTGTGGCGCTGCTGGTCGCGGACGGAGGCCTCTTTGCCAATCGGAAGGTCCGGGAGACTGCCGCCGGCGAATTCACGCTTGGCCTGGTGAGTGGTTCATTCAGCCATGTGATTGTCGATGAGTACCATCAGGGATTCGGGCCGCGAGGCGGGATGCTCAGCGCGGCTCGCCACTGGCTCGTGACCATGCCCGTCGGCTGGGCCATACTTCAGCTTGGGATCGTGGCAACCATCGCCCTCCTGATTGGCGCGATCCGCTTCGGTCCGGCCCGTCACGTGATCGAGCGCCGCCGTCGCTCCCCGCTCGAGCACGTGCACGCGCTTGCCACGGCGCTTGCGGCCGCCGGCGGCCATGAGGTCGCCGTGTCGCTCGTGGTTCGTGGGCTGCGCCGCCGGCTCTCTCATGGTGGCGGTGCGCGCGGCGGTTCGACCGTCGACTGGCTGGCGGCACTCCCGGGCCGTACCCGTACGGCGCGAGGCCGCGATGCCGCCGAGCGTCTCATCACCCTTACCCGAGGCCGGGCGGATGCGCAGAGCGTCCGCGAGGCCGCCCTTGCCGTGGAGGACGTGTGGCAGGACCTGACTCCCTGATGCCGGACGCCGATGTCGCCGCCCACGCCGAAACCGCCGCGCAGCTGATCCAGGCGATAAGCAGCGTGGTCCTGGGCCAGGAGCGTGCCGTGCGAGAGGCGCTCGGAGCCCTCATAGCCCGAGGCCATGTGCTGCTCGAGGGCGTGCCGGGCACCGCCAAGACGCTGCTGGTGCGCGCGCTCTCGGAGAGTCTCAGCCTGGGATTCCGCCGCATCCAGTTCACGCCGGATCTCATGCCGTCGGACGTGACAGGCGTGAGCATCCTGGGGAGCGACGGCCAGTTCACTTTCCGGCCCGGCCCGCTGTTCGGCGACCTGATCCTGGCCGATGAGATCAACCGCGCGCCGGCCAAGACCCAGGCCGCGCTGCTCGAGGCGATGCAGGAGCGCCGGGTGACAGTGGACGGCGTGTCGCATGAACTCAGCAGCGAATTCACCGTGTTCGCCACCCAGAATCCGGTAGAGTTCGAGGGGACCTATCCGCTGCCGGAGGCTGAGCTCGACCGGTTCCTGGTGAAGGTGGAGCTCGGCTACCCCGATGCGACGGTGGAGCAGGATATCCTCCACCGGGTGCTTGGCGGTTTTGAATCGGACCGGCCGGCGAGCTACGGAATTACGCCGGTGCTGGATCGCGACGGGCTGGCGCGCCTTCACGTCGCCTGCACTCGTGTGCACGTGGAAGCGTCGCTGGTCCGGTATATCACGGAAATCGTGCGAGGCACCCGTGACACCGCGGCGCTCACGCTAGGCGCCTCTCCTCGCGCGAGCGTCGCGCTGCTCCGGATGGCGCAGGCCTCGGCGCTCCTCGACGGTCGAGCGTTCTCCACGCCGGATGACGTGAAGTCCGCGGCACCCGCGGTGCTTCGGCACCGGATCGTGGTGGCGCCGGAACTGGAGCTGGAAGGCGTGCGGGCGGATACGGCGCTGGCATCGGTGATCGAGCGCGTCACGGTACCGTAAGGTCGCAGGTCGCAGGTCGCTGGTCACGAAGCTCAAGACCTGCGACTTGTGACTTGCCACCCAAGTTCAATCCAACAGGAGTTCCCAATGCGTGCAGTAGCAGTCCTGTCCCTCGTTACCCTCACTGCGCTTCCGCTGGCGGCACAACAGACCGAGCGGTCGATCCGGCGCACCATCCCCATTACCCGTGGATTTGAGCGCGCGCTCCAGGCGGGATCCCGCGATTCGTCGGGCACGCCCACCGCGCGATACTGGCAGCTCACGACCGACTACGTCATCAACGCGAGGCTCGAGCCGGCCACGTCGACGGTGACCGGTAGCGAGCACATCACGCTCAGGAATCCGTCACCTGACACCATGAAGGTCGTGTGGCTGAGGCTCTACCAGAATCTCTTTGCACCCAACGTGGCGCGTTCGTCGCCGGTGGCGGCGCTCACCAATGGGATCACCGTCTCGTCGCTCGTCGCCAACGGGGACACCGTGCCGCCGGATGACGACTGGAACCGGTCCACCGTGGTGCCCGTCAAGCTGGCCACACCGATTCTCCCTGGTGGTACCGGCACGTTCGACGTGAGCTGGTCGTTTCAGGTTCCCAAGGTGCCGGATGGCGTGCGCGGCGACCGCATGGGCAGCTGGGGCACGCGCCTCTTCCAGGTGGCGCAGTGGTATCCCCAGCTCGCCGTCTATGACGACCTCCGCGGATGGAACACCGATCCCTACCTGGGCGACGCCGAGTTCTTCAACAACTTCGGCTCGTTTGACGTGAAGCTGGACGTGCCGGCGGGCTGGCTCATCGGGGCCACTGGCGTGCTGCAGAACGGTGCGGAAGTGCTGACGGAGAAGGTGCGGCAGCGCCTGGGGCAGGCCACGGCGAGCGACAGTCAGATCGTGATCGTGGGGCCGGACGACCGCGGGGCGGGGAAGGCCACCGCCGCCGGCGACCGCCTGGTCTGGCACTTCAAGGCCGACAGTGTTGCCGATTTTGCCTGGGCCACCTCGAACGAGTTCCTCTGGGACGCGACACGCGCCACCATTCCCGGCAAGGGTCCCATCCCCATCAACATTCTCTATCTCCCGGAACACAGCCGCTACAAGCAGACCGGCGCGTATGCCCGGCACGCGCTGGAGTACTACTCGAAGCTGTGGATGCCCTATGCGTGGCCGGCATTTACCCAGGTGGATGGCCCCGAAGGCGGCATGGAATACCCGATGCTGACGTTCTCGGGCTCGGGCTTTGGCGTCACCGATCATGAGATCGGCCACCAGTGGTGGCCGATGATGGTGGGCGTGAACGAGACCTGGTACGGCTGG
>DASSOW010000178.1:0-2531 GCA_035700175.1 Gemmatimonadales bacterium
CGCCTGCGCGGCGTCGCTCAGCTGTAGAAGCGCCGAGGGCGGCAAAGATGCCAAGGCCGCCGTCATCCCGTTCGCCACGGTCGCCCTCGCCGATTCCCTGGCCACCCACGATCTCTGGCCCGGCTTCGATCCGGGCTCGACACCCGTCGCCATCTTCGATGGCACCCGCACCCTGCTCTTCCGTCACCCCGCCCCGCCTGGCGCGTTCACGCCGCTGGCAGGCCACGACAGTGTCTGGGTCCACCCGGGACGTGATTCGAGCGTCTCGGCCAATACCAGCACCGAGCTGGGTGGCGTGACGACGGCCACGCTGATGCCGGCGTCCGACTCGACCTCGGCGTTGCGCCGAGCGGGAATCCTGATCCACGAAGCGTTTCATGTCTTCCAGCGCGCCCACCATACATCATGGGCCGCCAACGAGGCGGACCTCTTCACCTATCCCGTGAACGATGCCGGGCTGCTCACCCTGCGCCGGCTTGAATCAGAAGCGTTGCGCCGGGCACTGCTGGCCGCGACAAAGTCCGACGCGGAATGCTGGGCCCATGCTGCCACCAACCTGCGGCATGAACGTTTCGCACGCCTGCCTGCCAGCGCCTCCGCCTATGAACGCGGCACCGAACTGAATGAAGGGCTCGCGACCTACGTCGAGTGGCGGGCGACCAATGCGCCCGACAGCAACGTCCTGCCAGCCCACGAATACGCACCGGAAAAGATCCGCGATCGTGGCTATCGCAGCGGTGTCGCGCTGGCTCGGCTGCTCGACCGGCTCTCGCCGGAATGGCGCGCCGAGCTGGAGGCACATGACTCGATTCCGCTCGACTCACTTCTCACCTCGGCCATCGAAACGCAGTCGGGTAAGCCGTGCGCCTTCACCGACGCGGAACGTGACCGCATCGGCCAGGCCGCCACGTCCGATGTGGCGGCGCTGCAAGGCCGCCTGGCCGCGGAACGACGTACCTTTCTTGACCGCCCCGGGTGGCGGCTGGTCATCAGGGCGGCGAGCCCGCTCTTCCCCCAGGGATTCGATCCGCTCAACGTCAGTGTGGTGGCGCCCGGCGAAGTACTTCATGCCCGGCTGGTCAAGCTCGGCAACGACGCGGGCAGCGTGGAGGTGATCGGCCGGCCGGCGCTGAGCGAAGCCGCCGGCAAGCACCCGCTCTTCAACGGGGTGCGGACGCTTACGGTGACGGGGCTGGATGCGGCACCGCGCGTGAGCCTTGCCGACAGCAGCCTCAGCATATCGGCCGATGGAATCAGCGGTATGTTTCGTGGCGCCACAGTGGATACCGCCGGCATGGTCGTGACACTTCACCTGCCTTGAGGTGCACAGCATCGGTTGGGGTGAACATGCGCCAGAAAATCATGCAGCTTGGTGTCGCCGCAGTGGCGCTTGCGTGCAGCGCATGCGGCGGTGAAGCGGGACCGTCAGACATCGTGGGCAGCTACACGCTGGTATCGGAGAACGGCCAGTCATTGCCGTCCGATCCGAGCGCGCCTTTCGGCTGCTGCCTCACGCTCAGCGGCTCCGTCACCCTCACGGCCACCACGTATGACCTGCGTACATCGCACCGGAACAAGAACAACGGCATCGAATTCGACAACGCCGAGCAGGGTACGTATACTCGCGATGGCAGTACCTTGGCGTTCACGCGAACCGGCGGAAGCGCCGGCGGATTTCCGTACCTGCTTGCCCCCGGACGCCTGAGCGATGGTGGCAGAACGCTGACGCTGCTGTACGGCGATGAGGGGCCCGGATCAGACCAGACGGAAGCGGTGTTCACGAAGGACGACTGAGGGCAATCCCGATGGCCCCTTCATCTTCACCCGCCGTCCTTAACTTCCTGGCCGCGCAGCCGCCGGAACGTCGCCGGGAGCTTGGCCGAGTGCGGGAGACCATCATCCGCAACCTGCCACGCGGCTACGAGGAGGCGCTCGCAGGGAAGATCCTCGCCTATCAGGTGCCGCTTGCTGCTTACCCCGATACCTATAATCGGCAGCCGCTCTGGTATGTCGGGCTCGCCGCGCAGAAGCACTACCTTTCGCTCTACCTGATGTGCGCCTACGGCTCGCCCGATCATGCGCAGCGCCTGAAGGAC
The DNA here is from genome assembly GCA_035700175.1 of Gemmatimonadales bacterium. GTDB lineage: Bacteria > Gemmatimonadota > Gemmatimonadetes > Gemmatimonadales > GWC2-71-9 > CAMLHP01. Next base: position 2,097 of record DASSOW010000178.1, read on the forward strand.
GGCTTCAAGGCCGCGGGCAAGAAGCTGGACATGGGCAAGTCCTGCATCCGATTCAAGTCCGCGGATGACCTGCCGCTGGATGTCATCGGTGAGCTGGTTGCGAGTATCCCCATGAAGAGCTGGATCGAGATCGCCAAGGCGGCGCGGAAGCGATAGCGGGGCTTGTTCCTGTGTGCGGCAGTTCTGTTTCCGACCTGCTTCTGGAGGGTGCCGAGATGCCTGCTGTGCGTAAACGCTCGCTGATCGCCGGGGTCGTGTATCTGGCAGTTGCCATGATTTTTGCCTGGGATATTCACTCGAACGTCCCGGCAATCAAGCTGGGGCTGGTCATTCTGGCGTCCCTGGCAGCGGGGGCAGAACTGGGAGCCTTGCTTCCCCGTTCAGTGATGTGACAATGGACCGTTTCGAGCTCCGCCCCATCGGCCGCGTCCACTC
>DASSOW010000179.1:0-2825 GCA_035700175.1 Gemmatimonadales bacterium
ATGCAGCTCTTTCGGCGGGATACCTCAATGCAGGGAGCAGGCGCATGCGCATCCTTGTGACCGGCGGTGCCGGCTTCATCGGCTCGCACCTCTCGGAGCGGCTGGTGGAGCAGGGGCACGACGTGATCTGCCTCGACAACCTGTTCACCGGCAGCCACGCCAACGTGCGGCACCTCGAAGGCCGGCCCGGCTTCCGCTTCGTGGAGCACGACGTCTGCGAGCCGCTGCTGGTGGACGTGGATAGGATCTTCAACCTTGCCTGTCCCGCCTCGCCCATTCACTACCAGCTCAACCCGATGAAGACGGTGCAGACCAACGTGATGGGCGCGCTCAACATGCTGGAGATTGCCCGGCGGATGGGCGCGCGGATTCTCCAGGCATCCACCAGCGAGGTGTACGGCGACCCCGCGGTGCATCCGCAGGTGGAGTCGTACTGGGGCAACGTGAACCCCACTGGCCCGCGCGCCTGCTACGATGAGGGGAAGCGCGTGGCCGAGACGCTCATGTCGGACTATCACCGGCAGGCAAGGGTGGACATCCGCATTGCGCGGATCTTCAACACCTACGGACCCCGGATGGCGGAGAACGACGGGCGGGTGGTGAGCAACTTCATCCTGCAGGCGCTCAAGGGCGAGCCCATCACGCTCTACGGCACCGGCGAGCAGACCCGTTCCTTCTGCTATGTGGACGATCTGGTCGACGGGCTCATCCGGCTGATGGATGCCGACGGCATCACCGACCCGGTGAACCTCGGCAACCCCGGCGAGTTCACCATGCGCCAGCTGGCCGAGCTGGTCTGCCGCCTCTGCGGCAGCAGGTCGGAAATCGTGATGCGGCCCCTGCCGCAGGATGATCCGGCCCGCCGCCGCCCCGATATTTCCCGGGCCAGGGAGCTGCTCGACTGGGCGCCGCATGTTCCGCTGGAGGAAGGCCTCACCCGCACCATCGCCGACTTCACAGCGCGGTTGGAAGCCAGGTCACAGTGTGGGACGGGGAGGAGGGGGTAAGATTGTGATGGTCGCGGGTCGCGGGTCGCAGGTCGCGGGTCGCGGGTCGCGGGTCGCGGGTCGCGGGTCGCGGGTCGCGGGTCGCGGGTTGCGGGAGTCGGAGCTCGGTGATTCGTCACCCCAGCGAAAGCTGGGGTCCATGAGGGCTTCAGGCACTGCACTTCACCACGCCGGACGCATCAACCGAGGTGAAGTGCCATGTACGACTCCCTCATGGATTCCCGCTTGCGCGGGAATGACGGACGGGAAAGCTCCGCTGCGCTCGACGCCCGACGCCCGACGCCCGACGCCCGACGCCCGACGCCCGACGCCCGACGCCCGACGCCCGACGCCCGACGCCCGACGCTCGACGCTCGACGCTCGACGCTCGACGCTCGACGCTAGACCCGCGACCCGCGACTCGTGACCCATAAAGGAGATCCCAATGCGCCCCCGCTCGTTCGCACTCGCATTACTCCTGCTGGCCGGTTGCGCCACCAATCCGGTGACCGGCAAGTCGGAAATCTCCCTGGTCTCGGAATCCCAGGAAATCCAGATGGGCCAGCAGGCCGCCGAGGAAGCTAAGGCGGCGTATGGGCTGGTCGACAATCCGGCGCTGCAGCAGTACGTGAGCTCGGTCGGGCTCAAGATCGCCAAGACCACCGAGCGGCCTGACCTGCCGTGGGCGTTCTACGTGATCGACGACGCGTCGGTCAACGCCTTTGCCCTGCCCGGCGGGCCCGTGTTCATCACCCGCGGCATTCTCGGCGCCATGAACAGCGAGGCGGAGCTGGCGTCGGTGCTGGGGCACGAGATCGGCCATATTACCGCGCGCCACTCGGTGCAGCAGATCAGCCAGCAGCAGCTCGCCACGCTGGGGCTCGGCATCGGCAGCATTCTTTCGCCCACGGTGGCCAGGTACGGCGGCCTCCTGAGCCAGGGCCTCCAGGTGCTGTTCCTCAAGTACAGCCGGGACGACGAGAGCCAGGCCGACGCGCTGGGTTTTCGCTACATGACCCAGAACAACTACGACCCGCGCGAGATGGCGGCGATGTTCCACACCCTCGACCGGGAGACGCCGGCCGAAGGCCGGCTGCCCACCTGGCTCTCGACCCACCCGGATCCGGGCAACCGCTACGAGATTGCGCTCCAGCGGGTGGACTCGCTCAACCGCGACCTCTCGAAGATGGTGGTGGACCGCACCGACTTTCTCCAGCACACCGACGGCCTGGTCTATGGACCCAACCCGCGCGAGGGTTACTTCAAGGATGGACACTTCTATCATCCCGACCTGAAGTTCCAGTTCCAGCTCCCGTCGAACTGGCTCACCCAGAACACCAAGCAGGCGGTCATGGCGGCGAGCCAGCAGCAGGACGCCATCTTCCAGCTCACGCTGGGGCAGGGGACGCCATCCAGCGCACTGCAGCAGTTCCTCAACCAGCAGGGCATCCAGGCGGGGCAGGTGAGCTCGTCGTCCATCAACGGGCTCCCCGCGGCCAGCGGCTACTTCCAGGCGCAGACCGACCAGGGAGTGGTCGGCGGCCTGGTGTCCTATGTGAGCTATGGCGGCAACACCTACCAGCTCCTGGCTTACACCGGCGCCAACAGCCTGAGCGCGTACGACGCCACCTTCCGCCAGATCATCGGCAGCTTTTCCCAGCTCACCGATCCTTCGGCGCTCAACGTCCAGCCGAAGAAGATTGACCTGGTGAAGCTGCCGAGCCGGATGACGCTGGCCCAGTTCAACCAGCGCTACCCCTCCAGCATCCCGGTGGAGGAACTGGCCATCATCAACGGCGTGGAGACCGGGACGACGCTCGAGGCGGGGAGGATGGTGAA
>DASSOW010000180.1:0-4112 GCA_035700175.1 Gemmatimonadales bacterium
AGTCGCGGAGCAAAGATTCAGACGCTCCAGCCAGTTGGCGACGGAGATATCGTGCTGCCGCAGGTCGTCGACAGCCACCGTCGCCAGACCTCGGGCCGCGCGCGCGATCTCGGCCATCGCCGTCGCGAAGCCGTCGGGGACGCCCTCCCGCAACGCGCCGCCCACGAACGAGCGATGCGACTGGTAGTCCGTGGCGGGGACGATGGGGATGCCATAGCGATCCGCCTCCTCGCGGATAGGGGGCTGGTCGCCCGCGTCGAACCACGCTCCGCCCAGTTCCACTTTGCGGCCGGCCTCGGGGAACGCGCGATACCGCGTGCGCCCGCTGACGCGCTCCCGCGCCTCCAGCACGACCACGCGGTGTCCTCGCTGGCCGAGGTCGCGCGCGGCGACCAGACCGGCGAATCCGGCTCCGACCACCACGATATCGACTGCTTCTGCCACGCTGCGCCTCAGCCAAACGTAGGGGCACGGCATGCCGTGCCCGGCAGGCCGGGGCCGCGCTCCGAACCGAATTCGCCGCTTGGTGGCGAGGGTCCGGCATGCCGTGCCCCTACCGTCGCGGCCACGCCAGAGATCGCGATCGGATCCCGCACTAGTACGTCACCCCACTCGTCAGAATCACGTTGTAGTAGGGCGTGCATTCGCCGGTGCGCACGACGGCGCGGGCGCGCTGGCTGAGGCGCTTGAACTCCTCGTGCGAGACGTGATGCAGGGGCGCGTTCGGGAAGAGGTCGCGCAACGCCGCCGGCAGGGCATCGTCTCGCGCGAGCAATTCGTTGGCGATGGTGACGGCTTCGACTTCCAGGTCGCCGGCGATGGCCTGGGTCACCTCCAGCATGGATGGCAGACCGCAGCGCACCGCGAGATCGATCCGCTGCACGCCGGGCGGGGTCGGAAACCCCGCGTCGGAGATGACCAGCAGATCGGTGTGACCCATACTCGCGATCACCTCGGAAAGCGCATTGCCCAGAATGCCCTGTTTTTTCATGTGCGTCCTCGCGACGGTCGCTCATCCTCGGCGTAGCCGAAGAACTGATCGAACACCTTGGCCTCCCACAACCAGCGCAGGGCATACATCCAGACCAGCACTACCGCCGCGATGACCCCGAAGTCGACGCTGCGCACGGCGCGCATGCCGAAGAACTCACGCAACTGCGGCACCATCAGGATGATGGCGTAGATCGGCACCATGGCCAGGGCGAGGTAGGCCGGGCGGCGCTCGCCATCCATATCCTCCACGACCGCGAACCACGGTCCCGGCGGCGCCGCGAAGAGCACCAGCACCAGCCCGCCCAGCACCAGCACGTGCGTCAGCGCCTCGCGGCTGGCCAGGTCGTGGGTCGGCACCGCGATGGAGGCGGCGATCCCTCCGGCGCGCAGGGTCGGCAGATCGAGGTCGTAAATGGCGTAGACGCCGATGTAGACCACGAAGGCGGCGAAAGCCAACGTCGTGGAGGCCGGCAGGACGAACCGCAGCAGGCGGCGTGGCAGACTGCGCGGCGGCGGACCCGGCGGTGTCCAGAGTGCGACGCCGAAGGTGGGGATGCCGACGGTCAGCAAGGTGAGTACCGAGATCTGCGCCGGTGATAGCGGGAACCCGGCCTCTACCACCAGCACCGCCAAGATGATGAGCGCCACGGTGAAGACACGGGTCAGGAAGAGCTCCAGGATGCGGCAGAGCCCGCGCCGGATGCGCTGCCCCTCCCGGAACGCGCTCGGCAGCGCCCCGAACGAATCGCGCAGCAGGACGATGTCGGCGGCGTCCCGGGTGGCCTGGCTGCCGCTCTGCATGGCGATCCCGAGATTGGCCTGCTTGAGACTCAGCACGTCGTTGACGCCGTCGCCGGTCATGGCCACGTAGTGCCCCTGCCCACGCAGGCACTCCACTAGCCGCTGCTTCTGCTCCGGGGTGACCCGGCCGAAGACGGTCGCCTGTTCGGCGGCTTCGGCGAACTGCTGGTCGTTCATCCCGTCCAGCTCGATACCGGAGACGAGTTGGGCATCGCCGGAGAGCCCGGCCTGTTTCGCCAGCGCCGCCACCGTCTCCGGGTTGTCCCCGGAGATCACTTTCAACGCGATGCCGGCATCGCGGAACCCGTTGAGCGCCTTGTCGACGTTGGGGCGCAGTTCGTCGGTCAGACCCAGCCAGGCAATCGGTTGCACACCCGGCGGGAGTTTGGGGATTCCGTTGGTCTGGTCGAAGGCTCCAGGTTTGGGGCCGTGGGCGAACAGGAGGGTGCGCACGCCCTGGTCGCTCCAACCCGCGGGTGGGGTCAGTTGGCCGTTCTGCTCCAGTTGTGGACCCAGGAACTCCGGCGCGCCCAGCGCAAAGACGCCGCGGAAGTCGTCGTCGTCGGCGCTGACGCCACTCCACTTGTAGGCCGATGAGAAGGGTACCTCGGCGGTGATGGGGCGCTTCTCACCGGGGCTGGCCTCGGCCAGCGCGTCGCTCGTCTTGGTGCCAGCCGAGGTGCTACGGGCGAACGCGCCGAGCATCTGCCGTACATCCGCTTCATTGGCGCCACCGATCGGCTGCACCTCAGCCAGGCGCATCTTGTTGGCGGTGAGGGTGCCGGTCTTGTCCATGCAGAAGATGTCGACGTTGGAGAGCGACTCGACCGCGTTCGTCCCCTGCACCAGCGCGTCCTGGTTGGCCAGACGGACGGCGCCCATGGAGTAGGTGACGACGATCATCAGGAAGAGTCCCGAGGGGACGATGCCAAGCACGACCGCCGCCGCCAGCACGGTATCTTCGACCGGGTAGCCCCAGATGAACGAACCGAGCAGAACCGTGACAAGGAAGAACGCGGCGACGACCAGCAGGAGCCGCACGACGAGGTTGACCTGGTTTTGCAGCGGTGTCAGCGGCACGCGGTAGGCGCGGGCGCCGGCAGTCATCTTCGCCGCCGTGTTCTCGGCCCCGACGCGCTCGGCCCGATACCAGCCCGACCCGGAGAGACAGAAACTCCCGGAGGAGACGGGGTCCCCGGCGTGCTTGGGCATCGGGTCGGACTCTCCGGTCAGCAGCGATTCGTCCATCTCCATGGCGCCGCCGACCACCGTGCCATCGGCGAAGACCTGATCCCCAGCGCCGATACGCAGCACGTCGCCGCGCACGATCTGCTCCGGCGGAAGCTGCCGCTCCGTGCCGTCGCGCACCACGGTGGCCTGGGTACGGTTGAGTAGCGCGATCTGGTCGAGACGCCGCTTGGCGCGCATCTCCTGAAAGACCCCAACCAACCCGTTGACGACCGCCAGACCGGAGGCGAGCAGGGCATCGCGGTAGAGCCCCATGACGATCAGGACGACGCCGACTGCGAGCAGGGTGATGTTGATGAACGTGAACAGGTTGCGGCGCACGATGTCCCAACCGGACCGACCACCGGCATCGGGGATGGTGTTGCCGCCCTCGCTGGCGAGGCGCGCGCGCGCCTCGGTCTCGCTTAATCCAGAAGGCGCTTGTCCATCTGAGACCGGCGCCACGGCGTTGGCAGCCGCCGTTGTGCTCGCCATCATTGCTCCTTTGGTGGTTCACCGTTTCACTCCGGTGCACCCCGGAAATGGGGGGGCGATCGTCTTGACAGAATCTATTATCCGTGCAACGCTGCGCTGAGCATAAATGGGCTTGGCTGAGCCCGCAAACTCGGGGCATTTCGGGGTTTCGCGCGAAGGGGATTTCGCGCGTGGAGGGACGCGTGGACGACTGCCGTTTCGATAACTGGACGCGCACGCTGGGCGAACGATCGGACCGCCGGTCGGCGGTCAAGGGTCTGGCCGGTGGAGCCGCGGCGTTGCTGACGCTGGCACGGGCCGAGCTTGGTCTGGCCCAGGACGCCGATGTGACGCTGGAAAAGAACTGCAAGGGCAGCGACGCCAAGTGCAGCAAGAACAAGGACTGCTGCTCCAAGAAGTGCAAAAAGAAGAAGAAGGGCCGCCAGGGCAAGTGCGTCTGCGCCGGTGTCAATCAAGGCTGTAAGCGCGACCAGGGCTGCTGCTCCGGCAAGTGCAAAGGCACCCAGTGCGTTTGCGGCGACAAGGGCGACATCTGCCGCAAGGACGGCGACTGCTGCTCGAAGATTTGTTCGAGTGGCAAGTGCAAGTGCGTCCGG
>DASSOW010000181.1:0-4274 GCA_035700175.1 Gemmatimonadales bacterium
GCGCCCAGCTCCGGCAGGGTAAACTGCCGGGCGTAGCGCATCAGTTCGCGCTGGGTGAAAGGGGCGGGCGGGGCTGTGGGCATGGTGAGGTTGCTGGCTCCTCGCTGCTGGTCGCTGGCTGTTGGCGCGCTCAGCGCTCAGCGCTAAGCGCATAGCGTCATAACGCCGACTGCAGCGTTACCAGTTCCTGCACCTGCGGCTCCTGCTTCAGCAGGTCTTCCAGGGTAATGCTGCCGAGCAGGTCATCGATCCGCTGCTGCAGCGCCTGCCAGACCGGCCGGATGCTGCAGGAAGCGCTGGTACCGCACCGGTCGGCGTTGATCGGGTGGGTTTCGCAATTCACCTCGAACGTCTGGTGCTCGGAAGCGGTCATGACGTCACGCACCGAGATCTGGCTGGCCAGCCGGGCCAGCCGATAACCTCCGCGGGCGCCGCGCATGCTCTCGACGATTCCCGCACGGCGCAACCGCAGGAGAATCTGTTCCACGTAGTCACCCGGCAGGCGCTCGGCTTCCGAGAGCTCCCGCGCCGCCACCGGCTCTGCACCATCGCTGGTGCGACGGGCCAGGTGCAGGACGATGATCAGGCTGTATTCCGTCCAGGTTGTTACGCGCACGGTTTCCGTCCCCGGCGCCGGTCAGGCCGGCACCGCGTTGAAGGTCAGCCGCCCAGGGGCGCGCCGGCGCCCGGCACACCAGGCTCGGTCATTGCGCGGAGGTCGAGCACCGCGTCCATCTCCTTCGGGTCCAGCACGCCTTTCTTCATGACCAGCTCCCGCACGGTAAGACCCGAGGCGACGGCTTCCTTGGCGAGCTTGGCTGCTTCGGCGTAGCCGATCCTTGGCGCCAGCGCGGTCACCAGCGCCGGCGAGCGCTCCAGCCAGTAGGCACACTGCGCGGCATCGGCCTCGATCCCCTCGATGCAGCGCTCCGCAAAGATCCGGGTGGCGTTACCGAGGATGATGAGCATGAAGACCACGTTGTGGGTGATGACCGGCATCATCACGTTCAGCTCCAGCTGGCCCGCTTCCGCGGCCATCGCGACCGTGGTGTCGAGGCCCAGCGCCTGGTAGCAGACCTGGTTCACCATCTCGGCGATGGACGGGTTCACCTTGCCGGGCATGATGCTCGACCCCGGTTGCACCGCGGGAAGATTGATCTCCGCCAGGCCGGTGCGCGGACCGGAGGCCAGCAGCCGGATGTCATTGGCGATCTTCGCCAGGTCGATCACCCACGCACGCAGGGCGCCACTGAACGTGGCGATGTCGCCCATCGACTGCATGAGCTGGATCCGGTCATCCGCCTCGCGGAGTTCCATGCCGGTGAGGCGTGAGAGGGACTCCACCATCAGTGCGGGATACTCAGGCTCGACATTAAGGCCGGTGCCCACTGCCGACCCGCCGATGTTCATCTCGCGAAGCCATTCGGCCGCGTCACCCAGCTTTTCGCGATGCCGCGCCACGGTGCGGCCGTAGGCCCGGAACTCCTGGCCCAGGCGGATGGGCGTGGCGTCCTGCAGGTGCGTCCGGCCACTCTTGATGATGTCATCAAACGCCTCGCCCTTCCGGGCGAAGGCGGCGGCGAGCTGATCCATCGCGTCGATGAGGCCGGGGAGCGTGGCGAGCGTGGCCAGCCGCATGGCGGTGGGAATCACGTCATTGGTGCTCTGCGCCATGTTGACGTGGTCGTTCGGATGCACCGGCTGGTAGGTGCCCAGCTTCCCGCCCAGCAACTGGTTGGCGCGGTTGGCGAGCACCTCATTGCAGTTCATGTTGTGCGACGTGCCGGCGCCTGCCTGGTAGACATCCACGATGAACTGGTCACGGTGCTGTCCGCCCAGGATTTCGTCTGCGGCCTGAATAATGGCGTCCGCCAGCCGGGCCTCGAGCCGCCCGGTCTTCTTGTGGGTCTCAGCGGCTGAACGCTTGATCCAGATGACGGCATCCACGAAGGCCGGCAGGGGTCGCAGGCCGGAGACCGGGAAGTTCTGCTGCGCGCGCAGGGTCTGGATGCCGTACAGCGCGCCGGCAGGCACCGGCATTTCGCCGAGGGGGTCGCGTTCGGTGCGGGTAGCATCAGTCATGGAGCGATCGTTTCCTTGCGATTTGGCCACGGAAATCTAACACCGCGGGTGGCCCGGTCCCGGAGCCAGGCCCGCGCCACGAAGGCGGCGCCCAGCAGCACACCAATGCCGCTCGAATAGAGCCGCCACCAGAGGAGCGTGGCACCGCCGATTTCGCCGGCCGCTCCACCCAGCAGGCCGAGATCCACCACACCGGCGCCGGATGGGGTCGGCAGGATGAGCTGGGCGTAGAGCAGGACAAAGGATGCGAAGAAGAGCGGACCCAGCGCCATGCCCGACGACGCGGCGGAGGCCAGCGCCACCAGCATGCCGGTACGGGTCAGCAGGTTGACTGCGGTCATGGGCACGCTGGCTGCGACCGGCGAAGCCGGCATCCGGCGCCAGTAGACGCGCACGCGCCGGATGGAGCGGCGCGCGTGGGCCAGCGCCGCGTGGCGTGCTGCCCTGCGGGCAACAACCCATGCCAGCACGCTCGCCAGCACAACGAGCACGATCCAGATCCAGGCGTGCGCGGCTGCCGCACGAAGACGGGGGACCGCTGCCGCCAGCCATTCCGGGGCAAAGAGCCAGCTCAGGACCGCGGCGGCGACGAGGATAACGGGCCAGGCCGCCAGGATTTCGACACTGATGGCCACGAATGCGGCGGAAGCCGGCACCCCTGCCCGGAGCATCCCCCAGAGCCGTGCCGGCTCGCCACCAATGCGCATCGGGGTCACTGCGCAGGCGGCGTCGCCCACCGCGTTGATCTCGATGGCCTGACTGAAGGTGATACGGGTTCCGGTACCCCGCAGCAGCCACTCGATGCGCCACGCGCGCGCGACCATGTCCAGTACGACGAACAGCACGCACAGGAGGTGGGCATCGAGCACGGAGATCATGCGTATGCCCCGGCCCGGAGCCGCTCGTAGATGCTGAAGAGTCGACCGAAGACCGTCGCCCACTGGTGGTGCTGTTCGACGTACGCCCGGGCGGCGGCACGCATGTCGCCACCCGTACCCAGCAGCTGGTCCACCATGGCCGCCATGGCCGCTTCGTCACCCAGGGGCCAGGTGCTCCCGCACTCCGCCTGCCGCACGGCGTCGGCCACGGCGCCCGCATCCACACTGAGCACCGGCGTGCCCGCCGCCATCGCCTCATGTGCGGAGAGGCCGAATGTCTCGGCTGGACCCGGCGCGAGATAGAGATCTGCGGCGGCGTAGAGATCCGCCAGCCGATCGCGATCGGCCTCAAAGGGCACGACCCTCACCCGTGCGCCGGCGGCCGCGCGCAGTGCCTCACCACGCGGACCGGCGCCGGCCAGGACGAGAGTCGCACCAGGCGTCCGCACCTGGCGCCATGCCCTCACCGCCGCGTCGAGCTGCTTCTCCGCGGTGAAGCGCCCGGTGTAGAGCACGATGGGCGCATCGGGCAGGGAGAGACGGGCCAACGTAGCTCGCCGGGCCGCGCGTCGAGATGGATGAAATGTCGCAGTGTCGACGCCGAGCGGCACCACGTCCACGCGCTCAATGCCGTAGCCGTGCAGGTCTCGACGCACCGATTCGCTGCCGGCCAGCACAAGGTCTGCCCGTCGCGCGACGGCGCGCACGTAGCGCACCGCTGCACGGGCGGCCCCGCGGCGAATGATCGAGGAAGCGCCTCCAGTTGGCGCGAGGATGCGCGGCAGGTGGGCGTGAAAGTACCAGACGAGGGGAATGCCGAGTGCGCGCGCTGCGCCGGCACTCACCCAGGGCGCGCCATACGCGCTGCCAACCTCCACCACGTCAGGACGCTCGTGCGCCATGATCGAGGCAACTGCGGGACGATCAACGAAAACGCGATAGGTGTCCTGGAACGGGATGCGAGGAGAGCGAATGCGATAGACACGCGAGCCTGCCGCCGACTGCACCCGGCTCGTGTCGTAGGGCAGGACCACCGACTGGCGCAGGTCCTCGTGCTGGGTGACGTACCGCGACTTCTCGTGCAGATAGGTCCGCACCCCGCCGCTGTCAGGCCCGTAGTACTCGCTGATATCCATGACCGCCAACGAGGCGGCTTGACGCTCAACAGGCGGCAGGTGCCGCGTATCGAGGGGCGCCGAGCCACCGGCCGCGAATACGTCTGGCGCAGGGGCGACCATGGGCATCAGTCAGAGCAGTCGCCAAGCGGATAGACGGTGCCACAGTTGGGACAGGGGTTCTTGCAGCCGGAGGGCG
>DASSOW010000182.1:0-2861 GCA_035700175.1 Gemmatimonadales bacterium
CCTGAACGCGCTGGCGCTCGCCCGCGAGTTCAGGCTCCGGCTGATCATCATCGGCGCGGCGGAGGGCTGGATGGTGGCGGACGATATCCGGGCCGCCGGTGTCCCGGTCATCCTGGATCCGCTGCTCGACATTCCAGGCTACGATGGCCTCGCCGCCACCCTCGAGAACGCGACCCGGCTCCGGAAGGCCGGCGTCACCATCGCGTTCGCGACGTTCGATGCGCACAACGCGCGAAACCTGCGCTTCTCCGCCGGGAACGCGGTGGCCAACGGCCTGCCCTATGATGAAGCGCTGGCGGCCATCACATCGGCGCCCGCCCGGATCTGGGGGGTGGGCGACCGTCTGGGCCAGATCGCGGCGGGACAGGATGCCGACGTGGTGGTCTGGTCGGGCGATCCGTTTGAGCTCATGACCCGCGCCGAGCACGTATTCATCCGCGGGCAGGAAATGGCCCCGGACAACCGGCAGCGGGAGCTGCTGGCGCGCTACCGGACCCTCAGTGACACCCTGCCGCCGCAGTACCGCTAGCGCCTGCGGGGCGCCGCTTGCAACACTCGGCGCCCCGCATGCGTAGTCCTGTGGATCGGACCAGCAACTCTCCGGCCTGCAGGCCAGGCCGGCCCACCTCATCGAGGACCGTGACCTGATGCCTTCGCGTGCCCGTCTGGCTGCATTCTCGGCAGCCATCCTCGCCGTGCTGTCCCCGTTTCCCCTCATCGCCCAGCAGAAGCCCACGTTCGCCAGCCGGCAGGAGGCGCTGACCGCCGGCCGGTACCTCTCCGGCGCATCCGGCCCCAGGAACGTGAACTGGATTGACGGAGGCAAGCGCTATTCGTACACGGCGCGCGGGGATTCCGGTGGCGAGGTCATCCGGAGCTTCGACCCGGCCACCGGCAAGGACGAACTGCTGTTCAGTGCGGCAGGGCTCAAGTTTCCGGGCACCGACAAGCCGTTCAACTACGGATCGTTTCAGTGGGCCCGGGATTCGAAGCATCTCGTCTTCCAGACGAACTTCCGGCCGGTCTACCGCCGCTCCGGCACGTCCGACTACTACGTCTACACCCTGGCGACCCGCGGCCTGCAGCTCGCGGCCCAGGGCGCCCGCACCGCCGAGCTGTCGCCGGATGGTGGGCAGCTCGGTTACGAGCGGGATGGCGACCTCTACGTGACCGATCTCGCCACCGGCAAGGTCACACGCCTGACCACTGATGCAACGGAGCTCAAGCACAACGGGCGGTTCGACTGGGTGTACGAGGAAGAGTTCGGGATGGCGCAGGCCTGGGCCTGGTCGCCGGACAGCCGGAACATCGCCTTCTGGCAGCTGGACGAGACGCCGGAGCCGAGCATCCAGCTTTCCGACTATTCCGGCGTGCATCAGGACTGGGATGTGATCCGGATTCCCCAGCCGGGGGACAGCAACGCCCGGGTGCGGATCGGCGTGGCCAGCACCGCCACCGGCCAGAGCACCTGGCTCGACCTCGGAGCCGATGCCGGTGAGTATGTCCCGCGGATCTACTGGACCAGCGAGCCCGACACGCTGGCGGTGATCACGCTCAATCGCTCCCAGAACGAGATGAAGCTCCTGTTCTGCGATATCCACACCGGCGGGCACCGGCTGGTCATGACCGAGCGGTCCAAGGCCTGGGTGGATGTCTACGACTTCTACGCCGGCATCCAGGACATGATGACGTTCCCGGCCGGTGCGCGGGAATTCTTCTGGATCTCGGACCGCGACGGCTGGCAGCACCTGTACCGCTACGGCTATTCCGGCAAGCTGATCGGGCAGGTGACCCGCGGCGCCTGGAGCGTGACGCGGGTGGAAGGCACCGATCCGGCCCGGAAGACGGTCTACTTCACCAGCACCATGGCCTCGCCGCTGGAGCGCCAGCTCTACAGCGTGCGCTTCGACGGCAGCCACCTCACCCGGCTGACGCGCGCCACCGGCACCCACAGCATCGACATGTCGCCGGACACCCGGTATTACCTCGACCGCTGGTCGTCCGTGAGCCAGCCGCGGCAGGTGGAGCTCTGGGCCACCGGGGGCCGGATGATCAAGCTGCTCGAGGCGAACACGGCGGTGAGCGACTGGGTCGCCACGCACGCCTACTCGCCCACCGAGCTCTTCACCTTCACGGCATCCGACGGGCAGAAGCTCGACGGGTCGCTGGTGAAGCCGTATCCCTTCGACAGCACCCGCCGCTATCCCGTGATCTTCGACATCTATGGCGGACCGGGCTCGCAGCAGGTGTACAACTCCTGGGGCGGGAGTGGCTGGGAACAGTGGCTGGCGCAGGAGGGGTACGTCGTGGTCGGCCTCAACAACCGCGGCTCGAACAACTATGGCAGCGCCTTCATGAAGGTGGTGCGCGGCAATCTGGGCAAGTGGGAGGCGCACGACTTCGCCGAGGCGGCCCGGTACCTCTCGACCCTGCCATGGGTGGATAGCTCGCGCATCGCGATCATGGGTGGGAGCTACGGCGGCTATTCGACGGTGTTCACCATGGAATCGTACCCCGACATCTTCAAGGTCGGCGTGGCCAACTCGGCCGTCACCGACTGGCGCCTCTACGACGACATCTACACCGAGCGCTACATGGATACGCCGGCCCGCAACGACGCCGGCTACGACACCAGTTCGGCGGTGAAGCATGCCAAGGCGCTGACGGGGCGGCTGCTCCTCATCCACAGCATGATGGATGACAACGTGCATCCCCAGAACACCATGCAGCTGCTGACCGCGCTGACCGGGGCGGGGCACGACGTGGACACCCGCATCTATCCGCCGGGCCGGCATGGTGCGGCGTATGACTTCCAGAGCTACCAGCTGATCCAGCAGGTGACCGACGAGTTCCTCGCCCGG
>DASSOW010000183.1:0-2831 GCA_035700175.1 Gemmatimonadales bacterium
CAGGGGACGCCGGCCGTGGTGATCGCGCTTTCCATCGCGTCGTTCACCTACGGCGGGTTGCTGGGCGGATTCTTCCTGGCGATCTTCGTCCCGCGCGCCCGCCAGCGCGACGCCATCCTCGGCATGTCGGTGGGCATCGCGGCCATGGCCGTGGTGGTATTCGCCAAACAGATTGTCGTCGCCTATCCTTCCCTCGCGCCCACGCTTGGCCCCATTGGGACCATCGCCTGGCCCTGGTACGTGCTCATCGGCACGACCATCACCCTCATCACCGGAACCCTCTCGTCGTTCGTGCGCCCCCAGGGCGCCGGCGGCGCCCAGACCACATGACAGCACTCGTAATTGGCGTTGACGGCGGCGGCAGCAAGACCACGGTCCTCGTAGCGGACGACGGCGGGAACGTGGTGGTGGAGTCCATCGGCGCGGCCAGCGCGGTACGCAGTGGCCGAGTGGAGGAGAGCGCCGACGCCATCGAACTGGCGGTCCGCACCGCGCTGGGCCGCGCGGGCAACGACGAGCTGCCACGGGTGCTGTGCGTGGGCGTGGCCGGCGTCGCGCGGGAGCCGGTGCGCCATGCGCTGTGGGAAGCGCTCAGCGCGCGAGAACTGGCCGAGGAAGTGGTGGTGCGCACCGACTACGACGTGGCCTTTGACGACGCCTTTGGCGACGGCCCGGGTATCCTGGTCATTGCCGGCACCGGATCGGTGGCTACCGGGCGTGGACCCGCCGGGGCGATGGGCCGAACCGGGGGGTGGGGCACGCACATCGGAGACGAAGGCGGTGGCGCGTGGATCGGACGACGGGCGCTTTCGGTGGTGACCGCAGCCACCGACGGTCGGGAGCCCGAGACCGCGCTGGTCGGGGCGATCCTCACCGCCACGGAGTGCAACGAGGCCACCGACCTGAGTGCGTGGGCCGCGGACGCGACACCCCGGATGCTGGCGAGCCTGGTGCCCGTCGTGGCCAAGGTCGCGGCGGCCGGGGACCTGCGGGCCAACGCCCTGCTGGACCTAGCCACGGAGGAGCTGGCCCTGCACGCGCGCGCGCTGGGGCGTCAGCTCTTCGCGGATGAGCGGGCGGCCATACCGATTGCCTTATCCGGCGGGCTGGTGGGACGTGGAGGACCGCTGCGGAAGCGGCTGCAGCAGCGGCTCAAGACCGCGGTGCCCGGCGCCACGCTGCACCAGGACGAGGTGGTGCCGGCGCGGGGAGCGGTGCGGGCGGCGCTGGCGTTGCTGGGGGAGTCGGTGTGAGGTAAGCGGCGGGTTCCCGCTGCGCCTCGCCGAGTGACTCCAAATCGGCGAGATCCTTGGTCCGCGCGGTCGCGCGCTTATTCGCCACGAACGACCGGCGGCCCAGCACCGGGACTCGCACGCCCGCAATTTCACCTTCCAACCGATCGGCCCACGCTACCTCGAATTTCACGCCACTGATTGACGTGAGCAGGTCGATCCGATACGGCGGGACTCCCAGCTGCACCACCATGTCGGGCTGAACGAAATCCGGTCCCGTGATGTCAAGTTGATCCGTCGTGGCGCCAAACTGGTGCAACGCGCGCATCACGCGCGCATCACGCGCGCTGCGTTCACGGCGTCCGGGCGAACCCAGACATCCAGATCGCCCGTGGCACGCGGGACGCCGTGCACACTGAGCGCATGTGCATCGACGATGCGAAAGGCGACTTCGGCATCAACGATTGCCCGCAGGAAGTCGCCGAAATCATCAATCACCGGTCGTCCGGGCCGCCCTGGGCACGCAAGGTGGATCGTCGAATCGGCATCGTCTCACGCTGGTACTGCGGAAATGGGCGACCGCTCGCCGCCCAGGCCAGCCGGGACAACTCGGCCAGCATGCCGAGCCGTTCTGACGCCGTGGACCCGAGGTGGGAATCCCCGGCCTCGGGACTTCCAAGCGGGACAACGCGAACGGTGATTTTGCGGGACGCCATGCAGGAACTATGGGAGAATCCGAGTGGCGCCGCCATCCTCTGAGTACCGGGATGTGCACCGTGAACGCACGCTACTGGGGGGTTCCCTAGTGGGGGTACGGCTTCTGCTTGAAGCCCTTGGTCCAGATGAAGATGGCGCACGGCGGCGGTCCCCGGTGAATGAACCACGGCTCCTGGACGCCTATTCCAGCAAACCGGATCACTTCAACTGCGGCGACATCCTGCATTCGGACCATGGAGTTGAGCGAAAACGAGTAGGCATCACCGCCATCGCCCACTACCCAGGCGAACGGCTTGCCGTCCAGGAACCAGTTGTTGCACCGGTGTCCATGCAATTCGTGGTATATGTCCCGGTCGTACCTGAGGATGTCGTCGATGGACACGCCGGGGAATTCCGCCTGTAATTCCGGCCCGAACTTCAGCAGGCTGATCCCCTTCTCCGCGCGCTCGAACGGACGCGGCAGATCCTGGGCCAGGGCCGATTGCCTGACGGTGTCGAGCTGCGTTGGCAGGGGGGCCAGCACCAGGTGTACATCCTCATTGGAGCCGGTCAACTTCACCTGCACGACCTTCGGCATGAAACCGAACCGGCGGACACGCATGCCGCAGGTTCCGGCCGCCAGATACAGTCCGGGACGCTTACGCGACATGACCCATGACCACGCGCCTCGCGAACGAGCCTGTCCCACGGTACTGGCAGACGGGAGGGTAGTCAAGTCGTGCTCGGTCCTGCCGGCACTCACCCTACCCCGCGAACTCCCCCTCCACCCGCGCCATCACCACCGACGCGAGGCAGTTGCCCAGCACGTTGATGGACGTCCGCGCCATGTCCATGAACGCGTCCACCCCCAGCAGGATGGCCACGCCCTCCAGCGGGAGGTTG
>DASSOW010000184.1:0-6475 GCA_035700175.1 Gemmatimonadales bacterium
GGTCAACGGTCAACGGTGCACTCGGCCGCAGGCGGTGGACCGCAGACCGTCGATCCCAACCGCCGCCCACCCATAATCGGAGCCAGGTTCGCGTCATGTGGACGCTTCCCAACATCATCACGATCGTCCGCATCTGCTTCACACCGGTCATCGCCCTGCTGCCATTCATCGAGGGCTACTGGCCCAAGGTGATCTGCTTTGTCATCTTCATCCTGGCGGCCGTGAGCGATCTGTTCGACGGCTACCTGGCCCGCCGCTGGAACCAGGTCACCGACCTGGGCAAGCTCCTCGACCCCATCGCGGACAAGCTGCTGCTCTTCGCCACGCTGATCCCCATCTACGTCATCTCGCAGCAGCGCCACGATCTCTACGACATCCCCGTGTGGGGCAGTATCCCGCTCTGGGTCTGCATCCTGCTCATCGGGCGCGAGCTTGCCATGACCGGGTTCCGCTGGTGGGCCAAGCGCAAGGGCGTCGTGATCCCGGCCGGTGGCGCCGGCAAGCTCAAGACGGTGTTCCAGAACATCTTCGTCGGCGCCATCATCCTGTGGTTTGCCTTTCGTGACGCGCGCAAGCCGCTCGGCTGGGACCACAATCGGCTTGCCAATTTCTGGAATACCTTCCACGGTAATTTCGTGACGGTCGTGCTTGCCATCGCCACCGCCCTCACCGTCTACTCCTTCGCGGTCTACATCTACCGCTATCGCCGCCTCCTCTCCCAGCGCTGAACGGAACACTCCTTCGTGCACGTCGAATTGCTGACCATCGGCAACGAGCTGCTGCTCGGACAGGTGGTGGACACCAATGCCGCCGAGCTGGCCCGGACGCTGGCCGAAGCCGGCGTCCAGGTGCGGCATCGGTCTACCGTGGGTGATGACGCCGAAAGCATTGCGAGCGAAGTCCGCCAGGCCCTGGAGCGCAGCGGCGCGGTCATTACCACGGGCGGTCTTGGTCCTACCAGCGATGACATCACCCGTCCGGCCATCGCCGCCCTGCTGGGCCTGCCGCTGGAATTCAGCGACGAAGTGTGGGGCCACATCATCGAGCGCTACCGTTTCTTTGGCCGCGCGCCTGCCGAGTCCAATCGGGTGCAGGCGCAGGTACCCCGGGGCGCGGAGATCCTGCGCAACCGATGGGGTACCGCGCCGGGTCTCTGGATCAACGTCGAACGTCCAGGCGGTGGCTTTGTCGTGATGCTGCCAGGTGTCCCCCATGAAATGCGGATGCTGACGGAGCATGAGCTGCTGCCACGTCTGCGGGCACGCGCCACCGGCACCGTGGTGCGGAGCCGGACGCTGCGTACGGTCGGCGTGGCCGAGAGCACGCTGGCGGAAGCGATCGGCACCATCGAACCCGAGATCGCCCCGCTCACGCTGGCGTACCTTCCCGGCTCCGACGGCGTCGACCTGCGTCTCACGGCGTGGCACCTCACTGCGACCGACGCCGACGCCCGGCTGGAGCATGCGCTGTCGCTGCTGCGCGAGCGGGTGGGCCGTGCATCGTACGGCGAAGGCGACACTGACCTCGCCGCCGTGGTGCTCGACGCGGCGCGGCGCCGCGGCGTCACACTGGCGGTCGCCGAGTCCTGCACCGGCGGCCTCGTAGGAGGCCGTCTCACGGCGGTACCCGGTGCCTCTGACGTCTTCCTCGGCGGCGTCGTGGCGTACGCCGACGCTGTCAAGGTGGATTCCCTCGGGGTCGCGTCGCGGCTGCTCCAGCAGGAGGGCGCCGTGAGCGAGCCGGTCGCCCGGGCCATGGCTGGCGGCGTGCTGCGAAACTTCGGTGCCGGCCTCTCCGTCTCCATTACCGGCGTCGCCGGGCCGTCGGGCGGCAGCGAGGCCAAGCCGGTGGGCACCGTCTGGTTTGCCACCGCCGACGGGCAGGAGACCAGGGCGGTCAAGATGGTCTTTGGGGGAGGGCGGGCCGAGATCCGCGCCCGTGCCGCACAGGCGGCGCTACGGCTCCTGCTGGAGCGACTGGGCGGCTGCTGAAGGCCGGAGACGGCGCAGGGCGCTGTTATCTTGCAGGCACAGCACAACCACGAGGAGCATCGTGCAGGACGATCCCAGAAACGATCAGGCTGCCGCGGCCACGGCCCAGGATGAGGCCGATGCCGCCCGCCAGAACCTTCCCGCTGAGCCCCCGGAGCAGGCCATGCAGCGCATCGAGCGTGAGCTCAGTGAGGCGCGCGACCGGCACCTCCGGCTGGCGGCGGAATTTGACAACTACAAGAAGCGCATTGCGCGCGAGCGGACGGAATTGTTCGACCGGGCGCAGGCCAACTTCATCGGCCGGCTGCTCGAGGTGCTCGATGACCTGGATCGCCTCGTCGCCGAGGACAACCAGACCTCGGCCGAGAGCTTCCGCGAAGCCGCGACGCTGATTGACCGCAAGCTGCGGAAGGAACTGGAGGCGGCGGGTGTGGAGCGGGTCGATCCTGCCGGCCAGTTGTTCAATCCCGCGGTCCACGAAGCTGTGTCTACCACGCCGGCACCGGCGCCGGAACAGGCGCACCTCGTAAGCGCCACCTTCCAACCGGGCTACCTCTTCAAGGGGGCGCTGGTACGGCCGGCCCGGGTCCAGGTCTACTCGGAGCAGGAGTCGAACTGACGTGGCCGCCAAGGACTTCTATCAGGTGCTCGGCGTGCCGGACTCGGCCAGCGCCGCTGACATCAAGAAGGCCTATCGCCGACTCGCCAAGCAATACCACCCGGACGCCAACCCGGACAATCCGCAGGCGGCCGAGCGCTTCAAGGAAATTTCCGAAGCGCATGCCACGCTGTCCGACGCCGACAAGCGCAAGCAATACGACCAGATGCGGCGGCTCGGCGCCTTCGAGCCGGGCGCGGCGCGGCGCGGCGGAGCGGGAGCTAGCACCGCAGGGACCCCAGCCTCCGATTTCGATTTCAGCGACATCAGCGGGTTCGGCCTCGGCGACATCTTCAGCTCGATCTTCGGCCGGGGCCGGCAGGAGCAGGCTCGGGGCGAGAGCCTCGAGGCGGTGGTCGAGATTCCTTTTCGGGTCGCAGCGCTGGGAGGGAAGGTTCCTGTCACGTTGCCGGTGACGGAATCGTGCCCCACGTGCAAGGGCAGTGGCGCGGCGCCGGGGGCCACGCTCTCCACCTGTCCCGAATGCCGCGGACGGGGCACCATCGCGTTCGGTCAGGGGAGCTTTACGGTCAACCGACCCTGCCCGCGCTGCCGGGGCCGGGGCAAGATTCCCTCGACGCCATGTCCCACCTGTCATGGCGCGGGCGAGGTGCGCACCGAGAAGCGGGTGATGATCACCGTCCCTGCCGCCACCGAGTCGGGCGCCAAGGTGCGGCTCAAGGGGCAGGGCCAGGCCGGGCCCGGCGGCGCGCCGGCCGGCGACCTGATTATCACCTTCCAGGTGGAGGCCGATCGCTTCTTCCGGCGCGACGGACTCGACATCCTGTGCGAAGTGCCGATCAATATGGTGCAGGCCACGCTGGGCACCCGGCTCAAGGTACGGACGCTCGATGGCAAGAAGGTGATCCTCCGCATTCCGCCCGGCACGCAGCCGGGGCGCAAGTTCCGGATCAAGGGGCAGGGCATCGAGAAGAACGGCCGCAAGGGCGACCAGCTGGTGGAGGTCGCCGTCTCACTGCCGGAGAAGCTCTCGCCTGAGGCGGAAGAGGCGCTGAAGGTGTTTGCGGAAAAGGCGGGAATTGGTGGTTAAGAGTTGAGAGTTGAGAGTTGAGCGACGCTCTTACTCTGAACTCTCAACTCCCCTTCAGCCATTCATCAAACCAGTCCAGCACCACCCCCCACCAGAGCCGCCGGTTGCGGGGCTTGGTGACCCAGTGGCCTTCATCCGGAAAATAGAGAAACTTGGCGGGCAGCCCGCGCAGCTTGGCGGCGGTGAACGCCTGCAATCCCTCCGAGAGATCCACGCGGTAGTCGCGCTGGCTGTGCACTATGAGCATCGGCGTGGTCCACTGGGTCACGAAGTTTGCCGGTGACCACTTCTCCATGATGCTCCGCGCCGTGCCCGAGAGCGGACTGCCGCCGAATTCCCAGGTGGGAAACCAGAGTTCCTCGGTACTTCCTGCCATCGATAACGGGTTGAACACCCCGTCGTGCGCCATGAGCGCCCGGAAGCGATGGGTGTGGCCCGCCATCCAGTAGATCATGTATCCGCCGTACGACGCGCCAGCAGCACCCATGCGGAGTGAATCGACGTACGGTTGCCGCACCATGTAGTCGAGACCGGCCATCAGATCGTCGTACGGCAGCCCGCCCCAGTTGCGGGAGATGCTGTTGGTGAACTGCTGCCCGTAGCCTGTGGATCCATGGAAGTTCACCGCAGCCACGACATAGCCGCGCGACGCGAAGAGCTGGTAGTTCCAGCGCTGGCTCCACTCGTCGAGCCAGGCGCCCTGCGGCCCGCCATGAACGAGGTAGAGCAGGGGATACCGTTTCGATGGATCAAACCTTGGCGGCTTGACAATCCAGCCGGAAATGTCCTGGCCCAGCGCGCCGCGGAACTTGAAGGCCTCGGCCGGATTCAGCGCCAGCTGGCTCAGCGCCCGGTCGTTGAGATGGGAAAGCTGTCGCAGGCCGCCGCCCGTAATGTTGGCACGCCAGATCTCCGGCGGCATGGTGCTGGTCTGCCGCACGAATACCATGAAGCTGCCATCCGGCGAGACCTGGACCTGGTTGTTCACCCCGCCAGACACGAGGAGCGAGGGGCGGCCGGTTGCGGCGTCGACACCGAAGATGCGGCCCTCTCCAGTCTCCTGTGCTTCCGCAATGATGGTCCGGCTGTCGGGGGTCCAGGTGATGGCCCCGACGCTCCGGTCCCATGCGTCGGTGAGCGCATGGTGGCGGCCGGTGGCGCGCTCGTACAGCACGATGCGCTGGCGATCCGATTCGAAGCCCGGAATGTCCTGCGCCAGGTACGCGAGCCAGCGGCCGTCGGGAGAATACGTGGGGCTGTTGTCGTTGGCGGGGTTGGTGGTCACCGGCTGGCGCGAGCTGCCGTCCGGCCCCATGACCCAGATGTCGTTGTTCGTGGACGTCGCCACCACCGAGTCGGCGTTGTACACCACGGCCATTTCGGTGCCGAGTGCGGACAGCGCGATGTCCTTCCCGCCGAGAGCGATCGGGGGCACGTCGCGGTCAATCGGCGTTACGTCGCGGACCTTGCCATCGGCCAAGGCGAGGCGGAACACGTGAGTGCGGATACCGACTCGCCATTCCGTCCAGTGACGGTACATCAGGCTGGTCCAGATCTTTGCATCCGTGGGATAGGCGCCATTGCGCCGATCCACTTCCTGGACCCCGGGCCACTTGATGTCGCTGGTAAGGTAGATCGACTTCCCGTCGGGCGACCACTGAAAGTCGTTGACCCCGGTGGGGATGGTGGTGAGCTTCTTCGGGGCTTCACCCGCTGGGCCCGAGCGCCAGATCTGGGCCCCGCCGTCGCGGGTGGAGATGAACGCGAGGGCGGTGCCATCCGGCGTCCAGCGCGGAGCCCATTCGGTGCCGTCACCGTCGGTGACCTGGCGCGCGTCGCCACCCGACGTACCCACCACCCAGATGCGCGTGATATTGGCATTCTTGTCGAGCGCAGGCTGCGAGACGGTAAAGGCCACCCATCGGCCATCGGGAGAGATCTGCGGGTCGCTGGCCACACGCAGCGACAGCAGGTCGTCCGGCGTCATCGCGCGCTGCTGGGCCAGCAGCGGCGCTGGCCACGCGAGGGCCAGAAGCAGAACGAGCCGGACTGCTGGCCGGCTCCTGGAGAATGGGTGCATGCGGAGAACGTGAGTCAGGACAAGTCTCATGCGATGACACCGCCACCGAGTACACGGTCGTCTGAATCGTAGAGGACACCCGACTGGCCCGGCGACACGGCCCGGACCGGTTCGAGCAGCGAGAGAGCAATGCGGCCCGGTGCCGCCGATTCCACCCTGGCCGGCACGGCACGCGCGCGATACCGGATCTGCACGAAGCAGGTCTCACCCACTTCGAGCGGATCCGCCAGCCAATTCACTTCCTCCAGCGCCACGGTCCACCCGGCCAGCTCCTCCAGCCCGCCCACCACGACCTCGCGCGAGGCGGGGCGGATGGCCACGACATAGCGCGGCTGGGATGCGCCCCCCGGAAGCCCGCGCCGCTGGCCGATGGTGTAACGGGCGAAGCCCTCGTGCTCGCCGATCACCTCGCCGCTGGTGGTGACCAGGGGTCCGGGCGAGAGCGCTGGCGCATCGGCCGGAAGATGCTGCTCCAGCACCGCCACGTAATCGTCATCTGGCACGAAGCAGATCTCAACCGACTCCGGCTTCTCCGCCGTGACGAGCTCCAGTCGCCGGGCGAGCGCTCGCGTTTCCGCCTTGTTCATTTCACCCACTGGCGTCAGCATCCGCGCGACGACTGCCCGGTCGATGCCCCAGAGGAAGTAGCTCTGGTCCTTGCCGCGGTCAGCACCGCGATACAGCGCGCCCTTCCT
>DASSOW010000185.1:0-16041 GCA_035700175.1 Gemmatimonadales bacterium
CAACTGTCCAACTGTCCGTCTGTCCGCCTTCCAAGGAGGCCTTCAATGGGTCGCAGGTATGCGGTGTTCGCTGTCGCGGGGCTGCTGGGCATCGCAGCATGCACTGAGAAGGCGCCGGAGCAGGCCGCGACTGCGGCCGGACCGGTGGCACCCCAGGAAATCACGGTGCATGCCCGCGACTATGGCTTTGAGGCGCCGGACACCATCCCCGCCGGCCTCACCACCATCCGGCTCATCAATGACGGGCCCGGACTGCATCACGGGCAGCTGCTGCGGATCGACAGCAGCAAGACCTTCGCCGATGCAGTGGCTGCCATTCCGCAGCAAGTCAACTTTCCCGCCTGGCTGGTCGCGGTGGGCGGGCCCAACGCCGTGGCGGCGGGCGACACCAGCACGGTGACCCAGGAGCTGGCGCCGGGCAACTACATGTGGATCTGCTTCGTGGACCTCGGGGGCGAGCCCCACTACAAGCGCGGCATGGAGCGCGCGTTCACGGTAGTTCCTTCCTCGGCCCCGGCCGCAACGCCGCCGGATGCCGACATCAACGTGACGCTCCGGAACTACGCCTTCGAGTTCTCCAAGCCCCTGACCGCTGGTCAGCATACGTTCAAGGTCATGACCGCCGACACCAGCAGTCAGTCACATGAACTGGTCCTGGTGCAGCTCGCCCCGGGCAAGACTGGCGAGGACCTGCTCGGCTGGCTCCAGAAGCCCGAGGGCCCGCCGCCCGGCCGGGCCCTGGGCGGCGTCGCCGACCTGACGCGGAGCATGCCGGTGTACTTCTCGGCCAACCTGACGCCCGGCAACTACCTGCTCATCTGCTTCGACCCCGACTACAACGACGGGAAGCCGCACTTCATGCATGGGATGATGGAGACGGTGAGTGTAAGCTGAGGGTCGTGGGTCATGGGTCGTGGGTCATGGGTCATGGGTGATGTTACCTTTCGACCCGCGACCCGCGACCCGCGACCCGCGTCCCACGACCCACGACTCACGACCCACGAGCTTCCATTGTCCAAGACCGCAACCATCGAAACCGACAAGGGCACCATCACCGCCGAGCTCTTCGCTGACGAGACGCCGGGGACGGTGGCCAATTTCGAGAAGCTGGCCAACGAGGGCTTCTACGATGGTACCCGGTTTCACCGGGTCATCGACGACTTCATGATCCAGGGTGGTGACCCGCTCTCCCGCGACCCCGGCAACCCGCGCGTGGGAACCGGCGGCCCCGGCTATACCATCAAGTGTGAGACGGACCGCAACACCCACCGGCATGTGGCGGGCACGCTGTCCATGGCGCACGCCGGCCGTGACACCGGCGGCAGCCAGTTCTTCATCTGCCATTCGCCCCAGCCCCACCTCGACCGCAAGCACACCGTGTTCGGCCAGGTCACCGGGGGCATGGATGTGGTGAACGCCATCCGCAAGAACGACGTCATCAAGTCGATCAGGGTGGCGCCCGCTGCAAGTTGATTTCGCGGTCATCGCGGACTACGCGCTGATCGACCAGCATGGGAAGCTCAGCGTGCTGGGCATGTTCCAGCACGTCTGGGTTCAGCAGTTCCCCACCGTGCATCCGCGCACCCACCTGGTGCTCCGGGTGCGCGGCCGGCGCACCGAGATCGGGGTCCACACCCTGCAGATCCGCTTCCTGGATGATGAGGACACGATCCTGCTGGGTGGTGAGGGTACCGTGCAGTTCGGCGAGCCACCGGCGGGCGTCGTGGATGTCGAGGCAGGCGCCGTGCTGGTGTTCGACATCCCGCTCGCCCGGCCCGGGCACTACCGCTTCGAGATCACGCTGGACAGCGAGAGCGTGACCGAAGTTCCCCTCACCGCCAGCAACGCCCAGGAGCCGGGCGGCATGTAGGGCGCCGAGGATACCTTTCCCCCAGTGACATTTTGGGGGAATAACCATGTGTCCGTCACGGATCCGTCTGAACTACGGCGCCACCCTGGCCGCCTTCGCTCTCGCAGTCACCCTCCCTGCTCCTGCCCATGCCCAGGGCTATGGCGTCTACGAGCAAAGCTCCTGCGTCATGGGCCGCGCCGGCACCAGTGTAGCCAGCCCCTGCGGCGACGGCTCGAGCATCTACTTCAATCCCGCCGGCATCGCAGCCGCCACGACGACAGAAGTTTCAGCCGGTGGCACCGGCATCTTCGTCAGCGGTGGCTTTACCAATGATGCCACCGGCTTCCACACCAGCCTGAACGATGACATGCACCTGGTGCCGCATGGCTACCTCGTGCGGCCTGTCAGCGACCGCCTGGTGGCCGGCCTCGGCGTCTTTGTGCCCTACGGCCTCGCGACCGACTGGCCCTCCGATTTCGAGGGCCGGTTTCTCGGCTATCACAGCAAGGTCCAGGCGATCTATGTGCAGCCGACCCTTGCGGTCCGGATCGCCCCCCGCCTCCGGGTCGGCGCCGGATTTGACCTCACCTTCGTCAGCGTCCGGCTCAACCAGCGCCTTGACCTCTCGGAGCAAGCCACTCCCACACCGGGTGTGACGTTCGGGATGCTGGGCGTGCCCGCTGGGACCGATTTCGCCGACGTCAACCTGACCGGCAACGGCACCGGTGTGGGCGGGCATTTCGGCGTGCAGGCCGATCTCACGCCGGACCTCACGCTCGGCGCACGATATCTCCTGCGACAGACAGTGAACTTCAGCAACGGCACCGCCGTGATCACCCCGGTCCCTACCGGGCTGACCCTCGCGGCGGGAAATCCGTTCGGCGCCCCCGCCGGGACACCGCTCGATGCGTTGCTGGCACCGCAGTTCGCCGAGGGTGGCCCGTTGGAGTCGCAGGGCGGCGGCACCTCCCTCACACTCCCCGCCCAGCTGGTGGTGGGCGTCTCCTGGCGCGGGGTTGACCGCCTCAACCTGCTGGCCGATTTCCAGTACACCGACTGGCGTGTCTTCGACACCCTGTCGGTGACACTCGAGCGACTGGGCACCACTGACATTCCCGAGGACTACCAGCGTGCCTACACCTGGCGCTTCGGCGCCGAGTACGGCCTCACACCATCGAGCACGCTCCGGGCCGGTTTCTACACTCATAACGGCGCTGCTCCCGACCAGACCGTGACGCCAAACCTTCCCGAGGGAAACCGCAACTCGTGGACGCTCGGCTTCGGCACCCGGCTGGGCAGCAATCTCGGCGTTGATGTGGCCTACCAGTTCATTGACCAGGGCGACCGGCGCGGTCGCACCGTGCCGCTCGATCCGGCGCTCTCGCCGGCAGAAAACACCAATGGCCTCTACACGTTCAAGGCGCACCTGCTGGGCGTGACGCTGCGCTACGCGTTCTGAAGGGAGTGACCAGCATGAGAACTCGTCTTTCCGCGGCCGCGCTCTTCATCGCCGCCGCGCTTACCGGTTGCCGCGGCGACCAGACGCTGGCGCCGCCGCTTTCCGCCACAGACAACGACGGCCTCTTCCGCCGGTACATTTCGCTTGGCAACAGCATTGCGGCAGGATTCCAGTCTGGTGGCATCAACGACAGCACCCAGCGTGCATCGTTTGCGGTGCTCTTTGCGCGGCAGGCTGGGACGCCCTTCACATACCCGGCCCTCGCGGGACGGGGCTGCCCCGCCCCGCTGGTGAACAACGTGACCGAGGAGAGGCTGGGTGACCAGCCAGCCGATCAGCCTTGTGACCTGCGCCAGACGCCGCCACCGGTATACCTCAATAACCTGGCGGTACCCGGCTTGGATGTGGCCGACGCATTCAGCAACACCGCGTCGGCACTTGGCACCTACTCCCGGCTGACCCAGTTCTTCCTGGGCGGCCGCACCCAGGTGCAATGGCTGATGGCCGAGCGACCGACGTTCGTCTCGGTCGAAGTCGGGCCCAATGATGTGCTCGGCGCCGTCATTTCCAGCACCAACCCGGGAGACCCTGCCGAGATCACGCCACCCGCCGACTTCGAGGCTTCGTACCGCAAGCTGGCGGACAGCATCGAGACGACCGGTGCCAAGGCGGTGCTCTTCACCATTCCAGATGTGACGCTGGTGCCGTATGCCTCCACCGGAAGTACCTGGTGGTGCATCAGGAACCAGCCGGCCTGCGGCTTCACGACATCGGCCGTATTTCCGCCCACCTTCACGGTGAACAACAACTGCGCCCCGGCAGCCGCGATCCCGGATGCTCCCGGCGACCAGACGCTGGTGCCCTGGATCAAGGGCCTGCCGCTCCTGGCCGCGGCGGCGGCAGGCGCGTCCACCACGCTGGACTGCAGCGTGGATTCAGATGTGATCCTGCCGTCGGAACTGGCCACGATCTCGGCGGCGGTGGCGGCGGACAATGCGGTGATCCAGGACGTTGCCGCGGAGCACGACTGGGCCGTCTTCGATATCAATATTCCGTTCGCCGCGCTGCGGCAGGATGGCAGCATCCCTGCCTTCCCCGACATCAGCCAGGCCCTGTCGGGCGGCAGCGTCACCTTCGGCCCCATCTTCTCGCTCGACGGCTTCCACCCATCCAGCGCCGCGCAGAAGCTCATCGCCAACGAGATGATCAAGGTGGTGAATGCGAAGTACGGAACGGCGGTGCCGACTAGTGATTAGGGATTAGGGGCCAGGGGCTAGGGATTAGGGCGGAATGACCGTTGCTCGTCTCTCAGCCCCTGGTCCCTAACCCCTGACCCCTAACCCCTAATACCTTTCCCCCATGACCCGCGACGAAGCCCTTGCCCTGATGCACGAGTACACGGCGTCGGAAGCCCTCCGCCGTCACATGTATGCCGTCGAGATTGCCATGCGCGCCATTGCGCCGCGATACGGTGGCGATCCGGAGCGCTGGGGGCTCGCCGGGCTGCTGCACGACTTCGACTACGAGCGCTTCCCCAACGACGCCCGGTCGGCCACGGACGAGCATCCGGCGGAGGGCGTCCGCATCCTCGGCGAGCGCGGCGTTGAGGACGACATCCTTCGCGCCATCCTGGGGCACGCCACCTACACCGGCACCCCGCGCGACAGCGACATGGCGCGCGCCCTGTTTGCCGTGGATGAGCTCAGCGGCTTCATCGTGGCCTGCGGCCTGGTGCGGCCATCGCGCAGCCTGACCGACCTCGAAGTCTCCAGTGTCAAGAAGAAGCTCAAGGACAAGGGATTTGCCCGGGGTGTCAATCGCGACGACGTGCGGCAGGGCGCCGAGGAACTGGGGGTGCCCCTGGATGAGCACATCGCCTTTGTGATCGACGCGCTGCGGCCCCACGAAACGGCACTGGGCCTTGGCAGCACATGACCCTGGCGCGGATCAGTGCCCAGACGCGGGCCGTCGAGACCGCGGTTACCCGCGCGTCCGGGGGTCGCCCGGTCCCGGGTAACGCCGTTTCCCTCCTGGTGGACGGTCCGGCGGCGTACGCCGCGATGCGCGATGTCATCACGCGCGCCTCCCGCTGGATTCATTTCGAGAACTACATCATTCGGAGCGACGACGAAGGTTGGTCGTTCGCCAGGATGCTCGCCCAGAAGGCGCGCGAGGGCGTGCGGGTCCGGGTGCTGTACGACTGGCTCGGCTCCGTGGCCACGAGGCGCTCCTACTGGCGCTTCCTGCGCGACGCCGGGGTGGAGGTGCGCGCCTTCGGTCCGCCCAGCTTCACCAACCCGCTCGCCATGTTTTCCCGGGATCATCGCAAGCTCGTGCTGGCCGATGGCTCGGACGCCGTCATCGGCGGGCTCTGCATCGGCTGTGAATGGACTGGCAATGGCGTGGATGGCGGCCAGCCATGGCGGGACACCGCGGTTCGCATCTCCGGGCCGGCGGTACCCCTGCTGGACTCGGCGTTCCAGGGGATCTGGAGTGCCGTCGGCCAGCCGATACCGGGAGCGGAATCGGCGCCGGACGTTCCGGCGCGCGGCGACGCCGTCGTGCGTGCGATTGTCGGGAAGCCTGGGCGGGAGCGCGCATATCGGCTCATCGAACTCCTGGCTACCGGCGCGCGCGAGCGTTTCTGGGTCACCGACGCGTACTTCCTCGCGCCGCCGCGCCTGCTCCAGTCCTTCCGCGACGCGGCGCGCGACGGCGTGGACGTGAGGATCCTGGTCCCGGGCACAAGCGACATCCCGCTGGTGCGGAACCTGACCCGGTTCGGGTACCGCGACCTCCTCCGCGCCGGCGTCCGGATCTTCGAGTGGGAGGGCCCGATGCTGCACGCCAAGACCATCGTCGCGGATGGACGCTGGGTGCGGGTGGGCTCGAGCAACCTCAATCCCGCCAGCCTGGTCGGCAATTATGAACTCGATGCGTTGATCGATGACGCCGACCTGGCCGATGCGCTGGAGCAGCAGTTCCGGCTCGACATTGCACGCGCCAGCGAAATCGTCCGTCGTCCGCTGCGCGGCCCGCGCCGAATCAGCCAGCGGCTGCCGGCCGTGCTGGCCCGGACGGCTGCCGCCGATGTGGCGCCGTACCGGCGCTCCATGCGCGAGCGCCGCCAGCGCGCAACGGTGGCCCTCCGGCTCATGGCATCCAATGCCCGGCGGTCGGTGTTCGTGCCGGCGATGATCGCGCTGGCATCACTGGCCGCGTTCTTCCTGCTTGCTCCCCGCGCTACAGCCTACGTTTTCGGCGTCCTCTGTATCTGGCTCGCAGTCAGCGCCGGCCTGGCGGCGTTCCGGCAGCGGGAACGATGAAGGCCGAGGGTCGAGAGTCCGTCTCGACCCTCGACCCCCGACCCACGACCCATGTCTCAACATTTCCCCGGCCCCAGCCGTACCTCCCACGTGACCGACGCCGAACTTGCTGCCCGGGCGGCTGAGGGCGACGGAGACGCATTCGGCCAGCTGATCGAGCGGTACGCGCCGGCCGCGCGACGAGTCGCCCGGGCGCTGCTCGGCAATGACCATGACGCCGACGACGCCGCCCAGGACGGGTTCCTGGCAGCGTGGCGCGCCATTGGCCGGTTCGACACGGCGCGCCCGTTCCGGCCCTGGCTCATGCGGATCGTGCTGAATGCGGCGCGTGACCTGGGCCGGCGCCGTGCGGTGCGCGACACCGAACAGCTGTCGCCGGCCGCGGCCGACCAGCACCAGGGGCCAGATCACGATGCCGATCGCCTGCTCCTCCGGGAGCGGCTGGCCACGGCGCTGGCCCGGCTTACGGAACGGCAGCGCGTCGCCATCACGATGTTCGACGCGGAAGGGTATGCACATGCCGAAATCGCTGAAGTTCTCGGGGTTCCCGAGGGCACGGTACGATCGGATGTCTTTCATGCACGGCGGGCACTGCGGGCCGACCTGGCGTCGTTCCTGGAGGTAGGGCAATGACCAATCCATTTGATCACGCGCCGGATGAGCAGCTGGGACAGCTGCTGCGGGCCGGGCTGCCGGTGCCGGCGCACGACGATTTCGTGCACCGCACCATGGCACTGCTTGCAGCCGAGCCGCGCCGGTCGAGCTGGGACGTGCTCAACACCTGGGTTCGTCCGGGGCTTGCGGTAGCCGCCATCCTGGCGCTGGCGCTCGCCATGTGGCTCCGGCTCGCGCCGGTGGTCCCGAGCGAGGCCTCGCTCGCCGACGCCGTGGGCTCGGCGGGCGTGCCGTCCGTGCTCGTCTCGTCGGCGCAGGGAGCCAGCACCGACAACCTGCTTGCCGCCGTGGTGGAGGGTCGCTGAGATGACCACACCTCGGCGCAACGCGGTCGTTCTCCTTATTGCGGTCTTTGTTGCCGGCCTGGTGGTCGGCGTGGGCGGCGTGGCCATCGCGGAGCGCAGCGGCGTCCACGTGCTGACGCATGGGCAGCAGCGCCCCCACAGCTACCTCGAGTTCCTGGGCCAGCGGCTCGACCTGACGCCGGCCCAGCGCGACAGCGTGCGGAGCATCCTCGAGCGGCACCGTCCCACGATGGACTCCATGCGCTCCGCCGTGGCACCGCCCTTTGAAACCCTGCGCAAGCAGATCCGTTCGGAGATCCGGGCCCAGCTCACCCCCGAACAGCAACTGAAGTTCGCCGACCTCGGTCGGAAGAACGACTCAACCTCGAATGGCAGAGATGCGCACTAAGATCCTGGCACTGGTACTCCTGGCTGCCGCGTCGCCGCTGGCCGCCCAGACCGCGGACACGACGCGGCCCACCATCACCCTGGACGAGGCCATTGCGCTGTCCCTGCGCACACAGCCCAACGTGATCCAGGCCGAAGCCGCCGTGGACAATGCGGGCGCGCGCGTGCGCACCGCCAAGGGCGCCTGGCTCCCCAGTCTCGACTTGAGCGCCAGCGGCAACCAGAACTATTCCGGCGTGCCCTCGCGGGTCGACCCCAATACCGGGCTCGCCGTCGGGAGCTCCAGCGGCAGCATCAGCACGTCGCTCCGGTCCAGCATCACGCTGTTCGACGGCTTCCAGCGCAGCGCCGACACGAAATCAGCGCGGGCCAGCCAGTCGGCCGCTGATGCCTCGCTGGTCAACGCACGCTATCAGCAGCGGCTCACCACCACCAACCAGTTCCTCGATGCCCTGGCGGCCGCGGAACTCCTGGGCGTGCGGCAGGCCAGCGTGAAGCGCGCCGAGGAACAGCTCAACGTCTCGATCAACAAGCTGAATGCCGGCTCGGCAACGCGCTCCGATTCGCTGCGGTCGCGGGTCACGCTCGGCAATGCACAGCTGCAGCTGATCCAGGCCCAGGCCGACCTGGCATCGGCGGAGGCGGGCCTGGCGCGCCTGGTGGGGATGGGTGGCCGCGTGGCCGCCGCCGATGACTCCAGCTTCTACAACCTGATCACCACGCCGCTCGACACCGCCGCGCTGCGCGCCGAGGCCGAGGCGCGGTCGCCCCAGGTGCAGGCGGCGGCGGCCAATGCTGCGGCGGCCCGCGCCGACATCGGCAGCGCGCGCTCGGGCTACTGGCCCACGCTCTCGCTCTCGGGCAACGTCGGCCTGAGCGGCAGCAGCTCCCGCGACTACAGCTTCTACGACAGCCGCGGCGCCAGCCTCTCGCTCTCGTGGCCGATCTTCAACCGGTTCCAGCGGGAGCAGAGCATCAACAGCGCGGAGAACTCGGCGCGCACCGCGGAAGCGCAGGCCGCCGATGCCGCACGGCAGGTGTCGGCCCAGCTCACCTCGCAGCTGGCCAGCCTCGAGGCGGCGCGGATCCAGATCGAGATCACCCAGGTCAGCGTCAAGGCAGCGGAGGAAGACCTCCGGGTGCAGCAGGAACGCTACCGCCTCGGCGCCTCGACCATCGTGGATATTCTCACTTCGCAGGAAGCCCTCGACCAGGCGGAGGTGGACGCGGTGAATGCCCGCTTCAGCTACCTCCGCGCCAAGGCGCAGATCGAAGCGCTGATCGGACGGAGCCTATGATGGCAGTCATGGACACGGCGGAGCGCATGGCGCTCCTGCCGTCGGATGTGCCGCGGGATGCCGTGATCGTCGTGCGCAACCTGCAGCGCGAGTATGACATGGGCGGCGAAGTGGTACGCGCGCTCCGGGGCGTGGACCTGACCATCCGGCGCAACGAGTTCGTGGCCATCATGGGCCCGTCGGGATCCGGCAAGTCGACGCTCATGAACATGATCGGGTGCCTCGACAGCCCCAACGCCGGCGAGTACTGGCTCAATGGCCACCGGGTCTCCGAGCTGGGCGACGACGAGCTCGCCCGCATCCGGAACAAGGAAATCGGGTTCGTCTTCCAGACGTTCAACCTGCTCCCGCGCGCCTCGGCGCTGCACAACGTCGAGCTGCCGCTCATCTATGCCGGCATCGGCGCCAAGGAGCGCCAGGAGATGGCCACCGAGGCGCTCACCCGCGTGGGGCTCGCCGAGCGAATGCAACACAAACCCAATGAGCTCTCGGGCGGCCAGCGCCAGCGCGTGGCGGTGGCCCGTGCGCTCGTCAACCAGCCCAGCATCCTGCTGGCCGACGAGCCCACCGGTAACCTGGACAGCGCCACCAGTGTCGAGATCATGGCGCTCTTCGAGGAGCTTCACCGCGGGGGCCAGACGATCGTGCTGGTCACCCACGAACACGATATCGCCGAGCATGCCGACCGGCAGGTCCACCTCAAGGACGGCCAGGTCGCACAGGACTTCCAGACCGAGGGAAAGCATTGATGTCGAATCGTACCGTTGTCGCGAGCCTGCTGGCCCTCGTTGTCGTGGCGGGCTGTAAAAAGGAAAAGCAACAGGTGGCCTACCAGGCCGTGCCGGTCGAGCGGCGGGACATCGTCGTCTCGGCGCAGGCCGCTGGTACCATCCAGCCCGACACCGTGATCGAGGTCAAGTCGAAGGCGTCGGGCGAGATCCTGAACATCGCCGTGCAGACCGGGCAGGACGTGCAGCGCGGCGACCTGATGGTCGAGGTCGACCAGCGCGTGCCCCGCAACACGGTGGCACAGGCGCAGGCCGATCTCGAGGTGGCCAAGGCCCAGCTCACCAACGCGGAGTCCAAGAAGCGCCGCGCCGACGAGCTGTTCCAGACCAAGTCCATCACCCAGGAAGAGCACGAGCAGGCGGCGCTCGACTACGCGAGCGCCAAGGCCTCGGTGATCCGGGCGCAGGTCTCGCTCGAGACCGCGCGGGACCAGCTCGAGGACACCAAGGTGCGCGCCCCGAGCAGCGGGACCATCATCTCGCTCGCCGTCTCGCGCGGCGCCGTGATCTCCTCGCCCACCAAGGACGTCGGCGGCGGCACCGTGCTCCTCACCATGGCCGACCTCAACCTGGTGCAGGTCAAGACGCTGGTGGACGAGACCGATATCGGCAAGATCAAGCCGGGGATGCGCGCCACGGTCACCGTGGACGCCTACCCCAATCGTCCCTTTGACGGTGAAGTGCTCAAGATCGAGCCGCAGGCCGAAGTGCAGCAGAACGTGACCATGTTCCCGGTGCTGATCCGGATCCAGAACCAGCAGAAGCTGCTCAAGCCCGGCATGAATACCGAGGTCGAGATCCATATCGGCCGGCGTGACAGCGTGCTGGCCATCCCCAACGCGTCCCTCCGCACGCCTCGTGACGTGGCCTCGGCCGCGCAGGTGCTCGGCCTCGATCCGCAGCGGGTCCAGCAGCAACTGGCGCAGGAGGAGCAGCAGGCGCCCCAGGCGGATTCCGGCAACGGGCGTACGTCGCTCGGCGCCTCCACGCCCGGGAGCGACAGCACCGCCAAGTCCGGCAACACGCTCACCATGCCGAATGGCCGGACCATCGAGCTTCCGGCGGGCGTCGACGCCGCGCAGATCAAGGCCATCATGGACAAGCGGATGAAGGGCCAGGAGCTCAGCGCTGCGGACCGTGCGGTCATGCAGAAGGCGTTTGCCGGCATGCGCGGCAACGGCGGCGGCATGCGGCGGAACGGCAATAACGATGCGGCGCTCTACGGCGGCAACTATATCGTCTTCGTGAAGCGCGGCACCGAGATCAAGCCGGTGCACATCACCACCGGGCTCACCGACCTGGACTACAGCGAGGTCACCAGGGGCCTGGAGCCAACCGACTCGGTGCTGCTCCTGCCGAGCGCGGGATTGATCCAGTCGCAGCAGGAGTTCCAGCAGCGGGTCAACCAGATGACCGGCGGCGGGGCCGTGCCCGGCATGCGCAGCAACACCAGCAGCGGCAGCTCGGGCAGCGCCGGCGGCAACAGGAGACAGTAATGCTCATCAACGAGACTGTCGCCGTCGCGCTGCAGTCGATCCGCGCCAACAAACTGCGCGCCTCGCTCACGATGCTCGGCATCGTGATCGGGGTGGGCGCGGTCATCACCATGGTGGCGCTGGGGAGCGGCGCCCAGAAGGCCGTGAATGACCGGATCGCATCGCTGGGCGCCAACACCTTCACGGTGTTTCCCGGCCAGCAGTTCCGCGGCGGCGTGGCGCAGGCCACCCGGGTGAACCTCACGACGGACGACTACCTGGCCGTGCGCAACAAGGCGCGGAACATCAAGGCGGTGGTGCCCGAGCTGCAGCAGTCGCTGCAGGTGCAGTTCGGCAACCATAACGTGAACACCGATATCGTCGGCACGACGTCCAACTACCCCCAGGTGAACAATTTCACGCTGACGGCGGGCAAGTTCTTTTCCGACGGTGATGACGACTCGCGGCAGCGGTACGCCGTGCTGGGCGCCGACGTGCCCGACCAGATGGAGTCCAACGGCGCCGCCATGATCGGCCAGACGATCCTCATCCGCGGCATTCCGTTCGAGATCATCGGGGTCATGAGCCGGAAGGGCTCGCAGGGGTTCAGCAACCCGGATGACGACATCTACATCCCGCTGGCCACTGCGCAGTACCGTGTCTTCGGGACTGACCGGATCCGCTCCATGTCCATCCAGGTGGCCGATGGCGTGCCCATCGAGGTGGGCATGGTGGACCTCGAGCGGGTGCTGCGCGCCGAGCACAAGATCCGCCCAGGCGACGAGAATGACTTCCGCATCCGGAACCCGCAGGACATCCTCGCGACGCAGCAGGAAGCGACGCAGGTCTTCACCATGCTGCTTGCCAGCATCGCAGCGGTGAGCCTCCTGGTGGGCGGTATCGGCATCATGAACATCATGCTGGTGTCAGTCACCGAGCGCACGCGCGAGATCGGCGTCCGCAAGGCGCTGGGCGCCACTCGCGGCAATATCATGCTGCAGTTCCTCATCGAGGCGCTGGTGCTCTGCCTCCTCGGCGGCATCCTCGGCATCGCGCTGGGCACCGGCGCAGCCATCCTGCTGGCAAAGGTCGCGCAGTGGAATACGCTGATCTCGCCCGCGGCCATCGTCGTGGCCTTCGGCTTCAGCGCGTTCATCGGATTGTTCTTCGGGCTCTGGCCCGCACGGCGGGCGGCGAGCCTGGATCCGATTGTGGCGTTGCGGTACGAATAGAGAGGGGCGGGATGGGCAGGATGGGCCAGATGGACGGGTGAGGCCGGGTCGGTTTCGGCTTGCCCATCCCGCCCATCCTGCCCATCCAGCCCATCTTGTTATCTTCCCCTCCCCCCACTCACCTGACCCTCGTTTCTCATGCACCTCGCCTTGCTTGCGCTCACAGCATTTCTCCAGGACACCACGCCGACCCGGGTACAAGCGTCGGTCACTATCCCGCGTCTCGAGGCGACGGCGGTGGTGGATGGGCGGCTGGAGGACAGCGTCTGGCAGCACGCCGCGGTGCTCTCGGATTTCCACCAGTGGATGCCGGTGGACGGACGACCCGCCGAGGAGCGCACCGTGGTGCGGGTGTGGTATGCGCCCGACGCCATCTGGTTCGGGATTACGGCCTATGACCGCCAGCCCGGGACCGTGCGCGCCACGGTCGCCGACCGCGACAACCTGGGCAACGACGACCACGTCTCGATCTATCTCGACACCTTTGGCGATCGCCGCCGGGCCTATGTGTTCACGGTCAATCCCATCGGGCAGCAGCAGGATGGCGTCCGCAGCGAAGGTGGCAACCAGGCCGCCTCGCTCACCGGCGGCACCGACGACCTGAGCCCCGATTTCCTGTGGGACTCCAGGGGGATGCGCACCGACTCCGGCTACGTGGTGGAACTGCGCATTCCGTTCAAGAGTCTCCGCTATCCGACGTCGGCGCAGCAGACGTGGGGCCTCAATGTCGTCCGTGAGACCAAGCGCACCGGCTATACCGATACCTGGACGGACGTGCGGCGCGCCAGCGCCAGCTTCCTGGCGCAGGGTGGCCTCATGACGGGCCTCCACGACATGAAGCGCGGCGTGGTGACGGAGATTCAGCCCGTCTTCACCGCCTCTGCCAACGGCGCCGTGAACGAGTCGGGTGAGTTCGAGCGAGGCAAGATCGACGGCTCCGCCGGCGCCAACCTGAAGCTCGGCTTCACCGCCATGACGCTCGATGCCACGTGGAACCCGGACTTCAGCCAGGTGGAAGCCGACGAGGGCGTGGTGACGGTGAACGAGCGCTTCGCAATTTTCTTTGAGGAACGGCGGCCGTTCTTCCTCGAGGGCATCGAGCTCTTTTCCACGCCGAACCGGCTGGTGTACACCCGCGAGATCATTGACCCCATTGCCGGCGCCAAGTTCACCGGCAAGTTCGGGCGGTATGGCGTGGCGTACCTCACCGCCGTGGATGAGTCGGGCGACAGGAATGCGCTGTTCAACATTACGCGGGTGCGCCGGGACATCGGGACCAACTCGCTGGCGGGGATTACCTATACCGACCGGATCAGCGGTGACGACTACAACCGGGTGCTCTCGGGCGACACGCGCATTGTCTTTGGCGGGATGTACTTCGCGCAGGGCCAGCTGGGCCAGTCATGGACCCGGGACGACAGCGGCAGCCGCACCGGCCAGGTGTGGCAGGCCCAGCTCGACCGCACCGGCCGCTCCTGGGGATTCAATTATCAGGTGAACGGCCTGAGCGACGACTTCGAGACGCAGTCGGGATTCGTGAACCGGGTCGGCATCGTGAACGGCCACATCATGAACCGGTTCTCGATCTATGGGAAGCCTGGCGCGCTGCTGGAGACGGCCACGGTGTTCTTCGGCCCGGAGCGCACCTGGAGCTACGACTCGTTCCTGGCCGACGGCGCGATCGAGGGCGGCGACGACGCCAATCTGTCCTTCCGGTTCCGGGGCGGCTGGGAAGTCGACCCGAAGATCTCACGCGACTTCGTCCACTTCCTGCCCACCGACTACGCCGGCTACGAGCTGGGTGGGACAACGACCGATCCCTTCACGCCTCGACCGGAAATCAACAACGCCATCGGGACCTCACTGAAGGTCTCGACGCCCACCTGGCAATGGGGTGACGCCGAGGCGCAGGTGCAGTATGACGAGACCGCCATCTTCCCGGAGGCTGCCGAGGGACGCGAGCTGCGGCTCAGCGGCGAGCTGAGTCTGCGCCCGCAGCGTTCCGTGCGCTCGAGTTTCGAGCTCACGTACTCGCGCCTCACGCGGGAGCGGGATGGCAGCGAATTTGCCCGCACCATCATCCCGCACGTCAAGATCGAGTACCAGCCGACCCGCGCGCTCTTCTTCCGGTTCATCGGCGAATATCAGTCGCAACGCCGGGCGGCGCTGATGGACGAATCCACCGGCCGGCCGCTGCTCATCGGTGGCGTGGACCAGCCGGCGACACTCACCAACACCTTCCGCATGGACTGGCTCGCCTCATACGAGCCGAGCCCCGGCACGGTGTTCTTCCTGGGTTACGGCTCAACGATGGCGGATGAGGGCACGCTCACGTTCCGGAATCTCCGTCGGCAGACCGATGGGTTGTTCATGAAGGTGGCGTATCGCCTGAGGCGGTAAGGCGGGATGGGCGGGATGGGCGGGATGGGCGGGATGGGCGGGCCGAAGCTCGCCGGACATCACCCGCCCATCTAGCCCATCCTGCCCATCCTGCCCATCTTCCGTTCATGCCCTCCCATCCCGCAGTCAAACGCCACCACGGCCTCGTGCGCCTGACGCACTGGCTGCATGCCGTCGTGCTCGCGGGGATGATTGCGAGCGGGCTGCAGATTTACCTTGCCTTTCCCCACATCGGGCAGAAGGGCAACGTGTTCGGCGTGCCCAATCCGCTGGACATGCAGCAGTTCCCCAAGTGGTCCCGGCTGGGCGGGTGGCTGGCAGGCGGGCTCAACTGGCACTTTGCGCTGGCGTGGCCGTTCGTGCTCACGGGCGCGGCCTACCTGCTGTTTCTCCTGCTGGGCGGCGAATGGCGCAAGCTGCTCTTCCGGCCCCGCGACGCCCGGCCGGCGCTGGGCATGCAGCTCTACTACCTGCGACTCCGCAAGGAGCCTCCGCCGCAGGGCAAGCACAACGCGCTGCAGAAGCTGGCCTACACGTCGATTTTGCTGCTCGCCACGATCTCGGTGCTCTCGGGCTTCGCCATCTACAAGCCGGTGCAGCTCTCCTGGCTGGTCACGCTCTTTGGCGGCTACGAGCTGACCCGCTACTGGCACTTCATCGCCGTGTGGCTCTTTATCGGATTTACGATCGTGCACGTGGGCGCAGTATTCCTGTCGGACCCAGCGTCATTGCGGGGGATGATGACAGGATGGTACAGGGGGAGGCATGTGGAAAATGAGTGAGGAGTCGCGGGTCTCGGGTCTCGGGTCTCGGGACGCCAAGCCTGTCATGCCGCCGCCAACGG
>DASSOW010000186.1:0-3103 GCA_035700175.1 Gemmatimonadales bacterium
TCGTCCTATGTCGCCTGGGAGGTCTCCACTGATCTTTCCACCTGGCGCCGCCTCGGCGTGGTGAACAACGGCAAGAGCACTGTGGGGCAGGCGGAGCTGAACAAGTTCCTCTTCGTGATCACCGCCGAGGCAGATTCCGCGGCAACGACCCACGCCGGTCCCACCATCCTGCACGGCCACTCGCCGAGCGGCTGGTTGCAGTCGTTCCTGACGCATCCACTCTTCCGCGGCGTCTCGCAGTGACGCGCGCAACGAAGCTTCTCCTCGCCGGCGCCTGCCTGCTGGCCTCGCCCGGCGTGCTCCCCGGCCAGCAGCCCACGGCCGGCATGGATCACATGCACATGGGCGACTCGGCTGCCATGGCGATGCCGGTGCCGATGCCAGCCGGCATGAAGATGATGCCGGGACTCGTGGGACTGGTTCCACCCGGCGGGTCCTTCCTGCCTGGCGCCGGCAAGGATCTCTCGGCACTGCCTGAGGCGGTTGCCGCCAAGGTAACGCCGCTCAGGAATGGCGACACGCTGGAGCTCACCGCGGGACTGGTAAGGCGCACGATCAAGGGCCAGGCGTTCGCGATGTACGCCTTCAATGGCCAGGTGCCGGGCCCGCTCATTCGCGTTCCCCAGAACGCCACCATCACGGTGCGTTTCCATAACCGGATTGACCTGCCGAGCAGCGTGCACTGGCATGGCGTGCGACTGGACAACGCATCCGATGGGGCGGTGGGCGTGACCCAGCAGCCGGTGGCGCCCGGCGCCGACTACACCTACACGGTGCATTTCCCCGACGCCGGCATCTACTGGTACCATCCGCATGTGCGGGAAGACATCGAGCAGTCCATGGGTCTCTTCGGCAACATGCTGGTGGACGCGCCGGCCCGTGACTACTACTCGCCGGCCAACCAGGAGCAGGTGCTGATGCTGGGCGACCTGCTGATGCAGGCGGATACGCTGATTCCGTTCGGGAAGGAGCAGATCGATTTCGCGCTGATGGGGCGAGTGGGCAACGTCCTGCTGGTGAACGGCGAGCCCGGCTATCAGCTGAACGTGCACCGCGGCGAGGTGGTGCGTTTCTACCTCACCAACGTTTCGAGCTCGCGCACCTGGAACGTTTCGTTCGGCGGTGCGCCGATCAAGGTGCTGGCGTCGGACGTGAGCCGCTTCGAGCGCGAGGAAATGGTGCCGAGCGTCGTGCTGGCGCCGGCGGAGCGGTACGTCGTGGAAGTGCGGTTCGACAAGCCGGGACAGCATGCGATGGTCAACGCCATCCAGGCCATCAATCATTACCGAGGCGAATTCGAGCCCGAGGTGGACACGGTCGGCACGATCACGGTGGACAGCGCCGCCGCCACACCCGACTACTCGGCGCAGTTCAGCACACTCAGGCACTACGACAGCGTGACCCAGGACATCGAGCGCTACCGCAAGTATTTCGACAAGCCGCCCGACAAGTCGCTCACGCTCACGGTGCGGGTCACGGGGCTTCCGCTCGCCACGGTGCAGTTCATGACGATCGACACCGCGTACTACGCGCCGGTCGAGTGGGTGGACGGCATGCCCGACATGAACTGGCTCTCCACCAGCGGCCAGGTGCAGTGGATCCTGCGGGACGACGCGACCGGCAAGGAAAACGGCGACATCGGCTGGCATGTGAAGCGGGGATCGGTAGTGAAGCTCCGGATCTTTAATGATCCAAGGTCATTCCACCCGATGCAGCATCCCATTCACCTGCACGGCCAGCGCATGCTGGTGGTCTCGCGTGACGGCGTGCCGACGAAGAACCTGGTCTGGAAGGACACGGCGCTCATCCCGGTGGGCTCGACAGTGGACCTGCTGATCGACGCGTCCAACCCCGGTGACTGGATGCTGCATTGTCATATCGCGGAGCACCTGGGGGCGGGGATGATGATGGTGATGCACGTAGAGTGAGACGGTAAGACGGGAGGACGGGAAGGGATGACGGCAGGCGCAGAAATCTCGACAGGCCCATGTAGGGGCGGCCTGCGGCCGCCCCACTGACATCGCGATCTCACCAGGTCGCTCCTCACCCGCATCCCGATTCAAGTGGGGCGGCCGCAGGCCGCCCCTACATGGGCCTGTTGAGATCGTGCCTCATCCGTACGTCACTTCCCGACTGCCACAGCCAGCTCCCTCACCCCACGCCTCAGCTCCATCTCGTCCACCGCAGCAAACCCGAGCTGCAATCCCTCTCGTGACAGCGGCGTCAGCGCGTATTCCGCGATCGGTGTGACTTGCACATCGCGCCTGGCCGCAGCATCGGCCACTTCTCTCGCATTGAGACCGTCGGCCAGCCACCCTACCGTCTGCAGTCCCGCTTCCACATCGGAGATGGTCAGCACTCCACCCAGGTGGCGACGGCCTTCCTCGAGCAGCACGCCGAGGCGCTGCGCGTAGATCTCCCGCATGCGTCGGATGTGACGGCCGAAGTGGCCGTCGCCTATGAAATCAGCGAGGATGGCCTGCTCCAGCACCGGGCCATGCCGGCGTGACACGCTGAGCATTGTCGCCATCCGGTCCACCAGCATCTCCGGCACCACCAGATATCCCAGCCGAAGTGCGGGGAACAAGACCTTGCTGAAGCCGCCGGAGAGGAGCACCCGATCATCGGTGTCGAGTCCCTGCAGGGCCGGCACCGGCGCGCCGGAATAGCGGAACTCGCTTTCGTAGTCGTCTTCGAAGACGACGGCGTTAGCGGCGCGTGCCCAGGCGAGCAGCGCGAGCCGCCGCCCCAGGCTCATGGTCACGCCCAGGGGAAACTGATGGGCGGGCGTGATGTAGATCATCCGCACGTCGCGCAGCAGTCTGGGTGGCAGGGTGACGCCCTCGGCGTCCAGTGGCAGTCCGACGACTGTTGCTCCCATCGCCCGGAAGGTCAGCGCCGCGCCGTTGTAGCCGGGATCTTCCATGGCGACGCGATCGCCCGGATCGAGCAGCAGCCGTGCAGCCAGGTCGAGCGCGTCCTGGACCCCTGACACAATGCAGACCTGGTCCGCGGTGCAGCGGACGCCGCGCGCACCGGTGAGATAGTCGGCAATGGCCTCCCGAAGCGGATGGTATCCCAAGGCGGGGCAGCCCATGAGCAG
>DASSOW010000187.1:0-6289 GCA_035700175.1 Gemmatimonadales bacterium
GTATGTCGTAAGTCGTAAGTCGTAAGTCGTATGTCGTGAAGCGCCATGCGCTATGCGCCAGAACGTCAACAGCGCACAGCGCTTAGCGCTCAGCCTCCACGTACAACACCTTCTTCACCGCTGCCGCCACCGTATCCGGATCGGGCTTGGCTGCTTTTTCCAGCGCCCGGTTGTACGGCATCGGCACGTCGGCCTGGGTTACCCGGAGCACCGGCGCGTCGAGTTCATCGAAGATGTTCTTCTGGATCTCGTAGACCACCTGCGCGCCCACGCCGGCGAAGGGCCAGCCCTCCTCAACTACCACACACCGGTGGGTGCGGCTCACCGATTCGAAGATTGTCTCGGTGTCAAGCGGCCGGATGGTGCGAAGGTCGAGCACGTCGGCGGAGATATCCTCCTGCGCCAGCTTGTCGGCCGCCTTGAGCGCTACCGAGAGCGTCTTCGAGTGGCACACCAGGGTGACATCGCTGCCCTCGCGCTTGCGGTCGGCCTTCCCGATGGGGACGGTGTACTCCTCGTCGGGCACCTCGCCCTTGGTGTTGTACAGCATCTCCCCTTCCATGAACACCACCGGGTTGTCATCGCGGATGGCGCTCTTGAGCAGTCCCTTGGCGTCCGCCGGCGTGGCCGGCGCAATCACCTTGAGTCCGGGCACGTGGGCATACCACGATTCGAATGCCTGCGAGTGCTGCGCGGCCAGTTGCAGCGCGGCGCCGCCCGGCCCGCGGAACACGATAGGGCAGCCGATCTGCCCGCCCGACATGTAGCGCATCTTGGCGGCTGCATTCACCACCTGATCGATGGCCAGCAGCGCGAAGTTCCAGGTCA
Source organism: Gemmatimonadales bacterium (assembly GCA_035700175.1). Taxonomy (GTDB): domain Bacteria; phylum Gemmatimonadota; class Gemmatimonadetes; order Gemmatimonadales; family GWC2-71-9; genus CAMLHP01. Next base: position 829 of record DASSOW010000187.1, read on the forward strand.
TGAACTCGATCACCGGCCGAAGCCCGGTCATGGCGGCGCCCACGCCGATGCCGGCAAAGCCGAGCTCGGCGATGGGTGTGTCCACGATCCGCATGGGACCGAATTCTTCCAGCAGGCCGCGGCTCACCTTGTAGGCGCCGTTATACTCGGCCACTTCCTCGCCCATGAGGAAGACATTCTCGTCGCGGGTGAGTTCCTCGCGCAGCGCCTGGTTGAGCGCGTCACGATAGGTCAGGACCGCCATCAGGCCTCTCCCTCCGGGGCGTACACGTCGGTGTACAGTTCGGACAGCTCCGGCTCGGGCGACTCCTCGGCAAACTTCTCGGCGTCAGTCACCTCGGCTGCAACATCCTTTTCCATTTCGGCCATCGAGTCGTCATCGAGGAGGCCGCCTTCGCGCATCCGCGCGGCCAGCACCTCGATGGGGTCTCGCTGCTGGTACTGTTCCACTTCCGCCTTGGTGCGATAGGTGCCGTGCGCCGCGTCGGACATGGAATGGCCGACATAGCGATAGGTTCGGATTTCCATCAGCGTGGGTGCCGACTCCTCGCGTGCGCGCTGCACGGCGGCGTCGGTGGCCTCCTTCACGGCCACCACGTCCTGCCCGTCCACCGCCACGCCGGTCATGTTGTAGCTCGCGGCCCGCTCGAAGAGGTCGGTGATGGCGGCCGCCCGGCCCACGGCGGTTCCCATGCCGTAGCCGTTGTTCTCGATGACGAAGATGGCCGGCAGCTTCCAGAGGCCCGCCATGTTCAGCGTTTCATGGAACGCGCCGATGTTGGCGGCGGCCTCGCCGAAGTAGCAGAGCGAGACCTGGTCGGTGCCACGATACTTGGCCGAGAAGGCAAAGCCCGCCCCGAGCGGAATCTGGCCGCCCACGATGCCGTGGCCCCCCATGAAATGCCGCTCTGCGTCGAACAGGTGCATCGACCCGCCCTTGCCGCTCGAGCAGCCCGTGGCCTTGCCGTAGAGCTCTGCCATCACGCTGCGTGCGGACATGCCGCGCGCCAGTGCCTGGCCGTGCTCACGATAGGCGCTGATCACGTAGTCGTCGTCGCGGAGCGCGGCGATGGTGCCGACGGCCACCGCTTCCTGGCCGATATAGAGATGGCAGAAGCCGCCGATCTTGCCCAGGCTGTAGGCTTCGCCTGCCTTTTCCTCGAACCGCCGGATCAGCAGCATCTGGCGCAGCCAGTGCCGCCACTCCGCCGCGGTAGCCTCGCTCACATCGGCTGCCTTGCGCGACCGTGTCGCCGTTCCTGCCATTACAGGTTCCTCTGCTGGGCCCGGGCGCGATCGACCTGCTCCCAGGCATGGTACGAGCTGCGGGTGAGCGGGCTCGCCTCCACATGGGCGAATCCCATGCGCAGGCCCGCCTCACGCAGCTCGGCAAATTCCTCAGGGGTGTAGAAGCGAGCCACCGGCAAGTGTGCATCACTGGGCCGGAGGTACTGGCCGAGCGTGACGATGTTGACATCGGCGCGCCGCAGGTCGCGGAGGCAGAGCAGGATTTCGTCCCACTCCTCGCCCATGCCGAGGATGATGCCGCTCTTGGTGAGCGCCGAGGCGCCACCCAGCGCGCGCGCCGTGCGAAGTACCCGGAGCGCGCGGTCATAGCGTCCACCCGGCCGTGCAAGCCGATAAAGCCGCTCGGTAGTCTCCAGGTTGTGGTTGAGGATGTCCGGCTCCGCCTCCATCACGATGGCCAGCGCACGCTCGGAGCCCTTGAAGTCGGGGATCAGGACTTCGACGGATGTATCGGGCAGGCGGTCACGAATGGCCCGGATGCAGCCCGCGAAGGCTTCCGCGCCGCCATTCGGCAGGTCGTCACGATCCACCGACGTGATTACCACGTGCCGCAGGCCCATGCGCGTCACGGCTTCCGCGAGGCGAACCGGTTCCAGCGGGTCGAATGCAGCCGGCGTGCCGTGCGACACCGCGCAGTACGTGCAGTTGCGGGTGCAGACGTCGCCCAGGATCATGAACGTGGCGGCGCGATGATCCCAGCATTCGCCGATGTTGGGGCAACGTGCTTCCTCGCACACCGTATGCAGTCCCAGCTCGCGCATCGTTCGCTTGAGATGCGCGTAGTTGGGCCCGCCAGGCGGCTGGACCTTGAGCCAGCCCGGCTTCCGCGCACGTGCCGCGTCGGGGGCAGGCGCGCGCGTCAGCTGTACGAGGGTTGCTGCCACACCATTCTCCTCTCCGGGCGGGGAAAGTTAGTCGGAAAGGGGAGGGTTTTGAATGGGCTGTGAGCCGGGAGCTGGGAGCTGTGAGCTATGAGCTTGAGCTATGAGCTATGAGCTACGAGATGGTACTGCTCGCAGCTCGCAGCTCACAGCTCACAGCTCATAGCTCCCAGCTCAGAAGAACAGCATCATCCCTGCGGCCACCGTCGTGGCGCGATTATTCTGCGTCGCGTCGTTGTCATCGAGGGTCCACGTCTCTGTCACTTCACCCACTACCTTGAGCGACCGAGTGGCCTGGTAGTACGCCCCGAGCGTGGCTGCGCGATTGGTGGTGCGGAAGTAGGGCTCATTGTTGGCAGCGCGGATACGGCTCGCGCCCAGTGCCAGGCCCAGCGTAAGCGGCCCCTGATGCGGCTCCAGCGTGAGCTGGCTGTACAGTCCCTCGCTCGCCCGCAGTGCAGTGCTGGCAGTATCCGCCGTGCGTCCATCACGGAAGAGCAGCGTGCCGCCGATGCCCCGGCCAGCATAGCCGTGGAGCGAGAGTGTCACCACATCCACCCTCACGCGTCCGCCCGCCGATGCCCCCCATGCGGTAGCCGAGGCATCGAGCCGGGTGTCACGCTCCGGCTGCAGGAGCCCTGACAGCCAGAGTGACACGCCTCCACGCTCCCACTGGAGTTCGGTTTCCAGCCGCGGCGCGATCAGCTCGTCAAAATCGTTGTTGGTGCTGGGGTCAAACAGCGCTACCGTGAGCTGCATAGCGCGGTCGTGCGGCGTGCTGTAGGCAATCTGTGCATTGAATCCGGGATAGATGTAGCCGTAGCCGCTGTGCCCCAGGGTCGTTCCACCCGGATTGCCGGAGATGCCGCCCGAGGCACCGGTGCCGAACAGCGACATGTCGCCCAGCATGCTCTGCCGCCCGAAGACGCCCACCTCGCGGCCCGCCAGCAGCCGGCCCCAGTTGCCCGCCACTGAGACGTACGCCTGACGAAGGTCGATCCGCGCGCCGAGACCCTCGTCGTCATCGTGCCCGCCGGCGGTCTGTACCACGGGCGCGAGTCCGAAGTGTGCGGTCAGTTCGCTGGCGCCTTCAGTCCCCTTGGCATCGAACACGGCGAACGCCGGCAGGTAGCCCGATCGCACCGCCGAGCCCTGGCGCCCGTTCATCACCAGCGTGCCCGGTGTCGCAACCGCGCCCGCGTCGCTCTCATGCTCGAACACATAGAATGCGCCCACGTTGCCGGCAAAGGTAAACGTCCAGCCATCCGGCGTGGCAAGCCGGACCTGTGCCCGTGCGGTCCCCGCACGTGCGACCAGCGCGAGCAGTACGCACGCCAGGACTCTGCGCATCAGGGCTCCCCGAGAAGCTGTTCGATGTACGCACGAAAACCGGCCACCTGCTGCTGGTGCATCGCGCCGGTGCTGGCACCATAGAAGCCTGCGTGAACGCGGCGCACCCGGCCGTCGCGCCCCAGGAAAATCGACGTTGGATATGACGTGAACCCGCTGAGTTGCGGCAGCGTGGCAGCCGTGGCCTCGACCGTGTTGGTGCCGCCCAGGAGCAGGGGGAAGGGAACCTGGTGGCGCGCCTGGTAACGCCGTACCAGTGCCGCATCCGCGGCGGTGTCGCCGGAGACCTCATAGGCGATGCCCACGATGGCAAGCCCGCGCGCATGATAGTCCTGCCAGAGGCGCACCAGCTCCGGCGCCGCTTCCTGGCAAGTGGGACACCAGGTGCCGAAAATATCGATCAGGACCACCTTGCCACGAAAACGGGGATCGTCACTCCGGACGATCCTGCCGTTGACATCCGGAAAGGCAAACCGGAACGGCGCGGTCGTGTCGGCCTGCGTAAGGCTGGTGGGAGCACGCAGGTGCGGCCGCCCTGTGCTGCGCACCGCCGTGAATGGCGTCTGGGTGCTCAGCCCTGCGTGAAAGGTGCCACGCAGCGTGTCACCATCGAGATGGGCGGTGAGCAGGTAGACAAATGATCCATCGAAGTGGCTCATCGCAACGCTGTCGCCGCTCAGCCGCCCCTGGAAGACGCCGTAGTCGCCGGTGTTGGAAATGACCGTGCCCTGGAATCCGTGCGGTCCATTTTCGAACAGCAGCACGCGCGGGCTGCGGCGCTCGCCTGAGATGAAGGTCGCATCCCACCGGCCCCCCAGCCCGGCTGGCACGTGTGCGGCGTCCCAGCTGCCGGGGTGGGCGTGGAACGGGATGACCCGGGGACCGCGATTGCCGACATTGCGGTAGTAGCCAGCAAGGCTGTCACCGGCGCAGGTGGCGCTGATCACCGCCGCGTAATCGGCGATCTCGAGTCGCACCGAATCGCCGGCCTGCCGCACGCCGCTCAGCGGCTCGCACGAGCCGGCGTTGCAGATCTTTCCGCCGAGCTGTCCAGCGCTGTCCGCAATGTCCAATGCAAAGTGGAGTTCACCGCCCGCCAGCGACAGCGCGCCGCGCCACGGGCCCGCAAGGCCGGCCTGGCATGGGGCGGCGATCGCGAGCGCCAGCAGCAGGGCGTTCATTCCTTGGGCAGGTACTGCTCGCCGGCTCGCACCTCGGCGGGAATGGCGTTGCCGCGCCACGGAGCAGGGCAGGCGAAGGCGGAGCTGTAAGCGCAGAAGGGATTGCGGGCGCGGTTGAAATCCAGCCGCCACTTTCCCTGGCCGGCCGGCAGTAACGTGACAAAGCGTCCGGCAGGATAGGTGCTGTCGCCGTTGGTGGCATCACGGAAATAGATCTCGAGGTCGGACTCGCCCGTGGCAGGATCAGGCAGGCGCATTACCGAAAGCCGCACGGGCTTGCCGTCAATGGGCACGACCACTGAGCCGGCGTCGTCGGCCATGACTTCCACACCATCCGGCGAGAGGACCAGGCGCGACCGTGCCGAGTCGGGGGGATTCAGCGGGCCAATGAACGTGAGCATCGCATCGTAGGGATACCAGTGCGGCGTCCCCCGGGCGCGCGTGCTGTCAAAGACAGTCACCACCGGACGGGTGGATGAGCCACCAGCGACGATGGCGTAGGAACCGAGTCGAACCGGCCGTCCCCGCGGAAGCGCGCGTCGTCCGTCAGGTCCAGCCAGCCACAGGGCGCCGTCGCTGCCTGCGATTGTGTGGAGCGCCACACCCGGCAGGGCCAGGTCGGCGTCGCCTGGGCCAAGACGAATGCCCTGGCCAACTGGCAGCTGGGCCAGGGCGGCGTATGGTGACACAAGCGAATGCTGCAGCCAGTCGCTGAGTGCGCCACGTTCCGCCGCAACCAGG
>DASSOW010000188.1:0-9018 GCA_035700175.1 Gemmatimonadales bacterium
CGCTGACGGTGGGCTCGTAGAAGATGTTCCAGCCCCGATGCTCTTCGGGATCCGGGGTGGTGGCGATCGTGGTGGCAGTGCGGCGACGGGACTCTGCGGCCGTCTCGGCGTTGCATCGGGCGCAGCGCGCCTTCTGGAATCCGTGGCTGCAGGTCATGCACGCAGCACACTGGTCGGTGGGGAAGCCGTGGATGCAGGGGGAGGGCATGTGAGCCTCTGAACGGAAGGTCAGCATACGCGTTATACCGACCAAGCGTGAATGAGGTATCATTTCGAAAACGTGTTCGATTGGCGCTCCGGTCCGCGCCGCGGCATTTCCGCCGCCCCGATCCCGACTCACCAGCCCTGACCGGGCCCCGCTGTACGCGGGAGGGCCTCGCCAGGAGCTTTCCTCTCATGTCCTTCTCTGCACTCGGGCTTGCGCCCGAACTGCTCCGCGCCGTCCAGGCGCAGGGCTACACCACTCCCACTCCCGTTCAGCGCCAGGCGATTCCGCTGGTGCTGGCCGGCCGCGACCTGATGGCCGGCGCCCAGACCGGCACCGGCAAGACCGCCGCCTTCGTGCTGCCGATGCTCCAGCGTCTGTCCGCCACCGGGCCGCGCGGCGCCGGGCGCCCCCGCATCAGGGCCCTGATCCTGGCGCCGACGCGCGAGCTGGCGATCCAGGTCGAGGACAGCGTCCGCGTCTATGGCGCGGGACTGCGCCGCTCGACTGCCATCTACGGCGGGGTCGGCTTTCCGGGCCAGGTTGCCGCGCTCCGGCGCGGCGTCGAGATCGTGGCCGCCACGCCCGGGCGGCTGCTCGACCACGCACGCCAGGGCACCATCGACCTGCGGTCGGTGGAGATCCTGGTGCTGGACGAGGCCGATCGCATGCTGGACATGGGCTTCATCCGTGACATCCGCTCGATCCTTGCCCTGCTGCCGGACAAGCGCCAGAACCTGCTGTTCAGCGCGACGTTCTCCCGCGAGATTCGCGCCCTTGCCGAAGGCCTGCTGGATCGGCCCGCATCCGTCCAGGTCGCGCCGGCGAACAGCGCGATCGACCTCGTGCGGCAGGTCGTGCACCCGGTCGATCGGCACCGCAAGCGCGAGCTCCTCTCGCATCTCGTGCGGACCAGGGTCATCGACCAGGCACTGGTCTTCACCCGGACCAAGCATGGAGCCAACAAGCTGGCCGAGCAGCTGTGGGCCGATGGCATCGCCACCGCGGCCATCCACGGCAACAAGTCGCAGCCGCAGCGGGTCCGCGCCCTCAATGACTTCAAGGCAGGGCGGGTGACGCTGCTCATCGCCACCGAGGTGGCGGCTCGCGGCCTGGACATCGAGCAGCTGCCGCACGTCGTGAACTATGAGCTGCCGATGGTCGCCTCCGACTACGTGCATCGCATCGGCCGAACCGGCCGCGCCGGCATGCGAGGCGACGCCGTGTCGCTGGTCTGTGTCGACGAGTCGGCCATGCTGCGCGACATCGAGCGCCTGCTGGGCACGCCCATTCCCCAGGAGGTGGTCGCCGGTTTCGAGCCGGATCGATCGGCGCGCCCCGAGCCCATCCGCCTGCGCACCGGCACCTCGCGGGGCGGGCAGCGGACGCAGAGCGGTCGACGCCCCGGGTTCGGGGCGCGTGCCGGCTCTCAGCGGCACTCCCGCCGCTCAGCCGTTGCCGGCCGCCGCGACGATCGATCGCGGTCAGGCTCGGGCCGGCAGGCGTGGGTCCGGCTGCCCGGCGAGCGGACCGCGGGCTAAGCCACGCCGCTGCGACCCGAAGGACGGTGCAGGATCCCGAACGCTGACCGGCTTGGGCGGCAGATCACCAGAGCTGTCGCCGTGCAGCTACTGGCGGAATATCACTCCCGACCGTGAAATGGTTTGCTGGGCGGCGGGGGCAGCGGGCTCAGATCGCCACTCGAGTAGAACTCGTTGAAGGTCGGCCTCGCCAGGTAGCGCCAGCACGACCCGCATGCAAAGACGGGCGAATCATCCTCCACAACGCACCCTGCCAAGAGCACCTCGCCCCTCTCCTCGGCCTCACGCAGCTCCCTGGTCGGCAGGCCATATGCGACACGGAGCAGCCTTTCGGAGCCACATGCAGGGCACTGAGTGGGTGCGACTCGATCCGACATCACGCCCGCCCACTGTCCGACACCAGGCGTCCCGACAACCAGAACGTGCCAGACACGATGCTGCCGATGGGTAGCGGTGTGCGCTCGGGGGAGGCAGCGGTGCCCATGTCGTTGGGATCCACCAGCACGGTGTAGTCGCCGCCATGCGAGCCAACCAGCATCATTCCGAACTCGTTGCCAGTCAGTCCATGGCGAAGGACCTTGGAGTCCAGCACTTCGCCGCTCATCAGGATTCGGGGCGTGGGCTGCCAGTCGCCCGACTCCATTCCGGGGGGCAGGAACATGCCGGAGGGAATCAGCGACCTGACGGCCATCGGGGTTCCGGTGGCCCGGTAGGCAGCTTCATCGGCGAACACGGTCAGCGACTCGGCGAGGGCGGCGACCTCCATGTCCCGCTCGGCGCCTGCCTCGTAGCTCGCTTCGCTGACGGCCAGGTCCTCGATCGAGATGGCCATTGGGTAGACCTCGTATCCGCCTTCGACGACTTCGACCATCAGCGGTCGCTCAAAAGTGCAATCGCTGTCAGCGAAATGGCCGATGCGAACGTTTACGCGAGTTCCCGGCTGGAAGCTTGGCGTGTAGCACGTGACGGCTCCCTTCACCGTCGTCATCGTCGAGCGAGAACCGGATGGATCCTGGTAGGCATACACCCGGGTGTCCCCGTCAGGCGACGCGCCGACGAGCGCCGCCTTCGTCATCATCTCGTGCACCGCGCTGATGAGTCCGTCCTGGTCGACGGGCAGGCCAATGGCCCCCAGGTGCGAGCCCATGAGATGGCTGCGCCCTACGCCTGGATGACCTGGTGGCACTCCACGCGAATGGAGACGCCGATGCCCTGCGCGGTCTCGCCCTCGATGGTCACCGTTGCGGAGTTGCCTCCGTCGTAGTCGAGGCGCGCAGTCCCCGTGGAGCCTTCGGTGTTCGGATCGATCTGGAACGTCGTGCCGCCGACCAGCGGGCCAAGCCCCAGCGTGGCGGTGAAGTTGTCAGTGCCCGTGCCGGCGGTGACGGCCAGCGGAATGAGCACCTGCAGGCTGCTGATGCCCTGTGGCTGATCCACCGAGTACTGGATGCCAAAGGCGCCTTCGCCACCGAGTCCGCTGGTGCATATGGGACTCGTGGCCTGCTGGTCGTACGTCCCGAAGAGTGGACCGCCCTTGACCTCAACGTGGATGTCGGCGGCGGCCCCCGCGGACCCGCTGCTGCTAGATCCGGGGCTCGAAGGCGGTGACGAGGTGGTCCCAAGTGTCCCGCACGCTGCGGTGATCAGGCCGAGGACTAATAGCGCGCCCAGCCGTGTTCCGCGATTCACCACCTTCACCTCATTGCCCTCCACGGACTGGACGCACCTCGAAGGCCGTCCAGGCCCGGTATAGCTGTTTGACGCTTCCGTCGTCGCGGTAGCCGATGGACATGATTCGGGCGTAGTCCGTGGTCCACACCATCCAGGCGGTGTCTCCCTTGAAGCAGAAGTAGCGGCCCAGTTCTCGTCCGGTGTATCCGGTGACCGCCCAGCCGTGCTCGGCCGGCGTCTCGCCCTCTGCACAGTCGCCGACGTCCTTCTCGTCGATGAAGACCCATTCATCGTAGGCGGCCCGCATGTCGTCGATGGACTCGTAGAGCAGGTACGAGATGCTGTCCATGCCGTCGATCTCGCACATCACCTGCGCTATTGGGTCTCCCACGTCGGTCCAGGTGGAGGTGAAGCACGTGTCGCGGATGGCGGAATTGACCCGCCGCAGCAGCAGGTCCTCCGGGCCGGGAGTCGGTGTCGCAGTCGGTGGGGGATCCGAAGGTTCCGGCGTGGGTTCGTCCGACGGTTCTGCGGTCACCACGGCCGTCGGCGATGGGCTCGAGCTGCTCTGGCCCACGCCGCCGCCGCGGAAGGGATTCGCGATGACCACGAACACGCCGGCAACGATCAGGCCTGCCACTACGGCCAGCGCGATGTAGAGCCCGCGGCGCTGGGGCGGGGGAGGGGAGTCGTCGTCCCCGCCAGCGGGAATCGTGCGCGTGACCTCGCCCCCCAGGCCGCCGCCGATAGGACCGCCCAGGTCGACGTTCAGCGCTGCCGCCCAGGAATCGACCGTCCAGTCGGCCGCTTCGGGGGTCATGTCGCGCTCTTCCTGCAGGCGCTTTGCGAGCTGCAGGCGCACGGCGCCGGTCGGATCGCTTCCGGCATTCAGGATCTGACGAGGTATCCCTTCCTCGGCAGCGGCCACCAGGCGTTGCGCCTCACGTCGGGATCCAGGCAGGGAATCGGCCAGCATCGACCGGAGCCGTCGATGGTCGTCGACGAGATCCTGGCCATGGGTATGGATGAGCTGCGCCAAGACGGAGCGGGCGTCGTCTTGCACCAGGGGTCCCCACTTTGGGCTACGTTGCCGGGGGTACATTCGGCTGGACGGGCGGATTCGTCAAGGAGCAAAATCCCGCAGACCCACGGCCCGGCACCTGAGCAATGGGGGTTCACCAGACGTGGAGCCTGATTCAAGGGGCGATCGATTCCAGATCAACGGTGAGGCGTTTCCGGCCAGCCGACCGGTCCTGGTCGGCCGCGATCCTGCCTGCGAAGTCATCGTCGAGGATCCCCGAGTCTCGCGCCGGCACCTGGTCATCACGTTTGCCGATGACGGCGTCGACATTGGCGACCAGAGCTCGCGCGGCACCTACCTTCGGGGCGCGCGCATCAGCAGCGGCCGCTTCGACCTGCCCCTGGAGCTGAACCTTGGGGCGGCGGATGGGCCGATGGTCCGCATGTCGGCCCGTGCCGACGCAGCCGAGGACGCGCCAGCTGAACCGGGGTCACAGGCGCGGGACACGGATCCGTCGCAGCTCGGTGGCCTGCGGTCGGTCGTCCGCGCCACCTCCCGCATCCGCATCGGGCGCGGGCCAGAGAACGATGTGGTCGTCGACGACCTGCGCGTGTCGCGACGGCACGCCGAAGTGCGCCGCGTGGGCGACGGCTTCGAGGTCGTGGACCTCGACAGCCACAACGGCACCTTCGTCAACGGTCAGCGAGTCACGCGGGCGTCGGTGCGCGAAGGCGACCTCATCGGCATCGGCGGGAAGGTCTTCCGCCTGGAGGGCGATGCCCTGGAGGCCTACGAGCCAGCTGGCCAGGCCTGGCTGCTGGCCGCGGGGCTGTCGGTCTGGACGCCGGACCGGAAGCGGCGACTGCTGTCTGCCGTGGATCTTGCCATCCCGCCCGGGACGCTGGTTGCCCTGGTTGGACCTTCCGGAGCGGGCAAGACCACCCTGTTGAATGCCCTCACGGCGGGGCGCCCCGCGGACCGAGGGGCGGTGCAGTTCGGCGGGCGGGATCTGTACCAGTCCTACGACGAGCTTCGCAATGACCTGGGCATGGTTCCCCAGAGCGACATCCTGCACACGGACCTGACCGTGCGACAGGCGTTGGGCTATGCCGCCGAGCTGCGCTTCCCGCCGGACGTTGATGCCGCGGCCCGGACCAAGCGCGTGAACGAGGTGCTCGACGAGCTGGGCCTCGCGCACCGCGCCGACACGGTGATCGAGCGGCTGTCCGGTGGGCAGCGGAAGCGCGCCAGCGTCGCCATCGAGCTGCTGACGAAGCCTGCGCTGCTGTTCCTTGATGAACCGACGTCGGGACTCGATCCTGCCAACGAAGCGCAGGTGGTCAGCCTGATGCGCCAGCTGGCCGATGACGGTCGCATCGTCATGGTGGTCACCCACAGCCTCGACGCGATCAACCACGCCGACCTGGTCGTCTACCTTGCGCCCGGAGGGAAGCTGGCGTACTTCGGAGCGCCGGACGAAGCCCTGCGCTACTTCGCGGACAAGGGTGCGAACGATCTTGCCGACATCTTCAGGGTGCTGGAGAGAGATCCAGACGCGGACTGGGGCAAGGCCTTCGCTCGCAGCGACGTCTACGACGAGCGGGTGCGGAGGCCGCTGGCGCGAGCCAACCTTGAGGCAGAGCTGCGCGGCGTGCGTGCCTCGCGGCCGCACCGCAGCGGCCGATTGCGGCAGTTCGGCGTCCTAGTGCGCCGCTACCTGGCGGTGCTCGGGTCGGACCGACGCAACCTGGCGCTCATGCTGCTCCAGGCACCATTCTTTGCCGGCCTGGTGCTGCTCATGTTCATGAGCCAGGGACAGAACGTGCTCACCTGCCAGACCGCGCCACAGGCCACCATGCTGCTATGGCTGATGGCGATCGGCGCCACCTGGCTGGGTACCGCGAACTCCATCCGCGAGATAGCCAAGGAGATGCCCATCTTCCGGCGAGAGCGCGCCGTTGGGCTGTCGCTGGTCTCGTACATCGGCTCGAAGATGGCCGTCCTGGGTGTGATCACCCTCATCCAGAGCGCCATCATGGTCGTGATCATCACCCTGGTACATCGGCCGGGACAGGTGGTGGCGGCCTGTCGCGACCTTGCCGGCGCGTCGCAGCCTGCCGCGTTCCTGGGGTCACCTCTGCCGGAGCTCGTTATCGGAATTGGGCTTGCCGGTGTGGCTGCCGTCGCCATCGGCCTCGCCATTTCTGCTTTGTTCGATCGAGGCGACAAGGCGTCGACGTTGCTGCCGTACGTCCTGATCGCGCAGACGGTCCTTTCCCAGCCGTTCTTCCATGCCGGGACGCCGGTCGACCAGGCGAGCTATGCGGCGAGCGCGCGGTGGGGGATGGCCGCGGCGGCGTCGACCGTGGATCTGAACCGGATACGGTCGTTCTACCAGCTGGGAATCGCCACCCTCAACACCGGACTTCGATCCGACGACCCGCTGAGCGCCGAGGAGCAGGCGGCGATGGCCGCCTCCTTCCAGCAAGCCGAGGAGGCGGCCGCCAACGGCGGATATGACGCGCAACCGCAATGGGTCCAATCCCGCGACACGTGGCTGACGGACATCGGCTGGCTCATCGGCCTGATCGTGGCTCCGCTGCTGCTGGCGGTCTACGCGCTCACCGCATCGGATCGTGCGCGGGAGGGAGCTGTGAGCCGCAGAGGAATCAGCTCGAAGCCGGCACGGGCCAGCGGTAGAGCAGCCCCAGGCTAGCGTCATCGCCGCTGACGGCAGCGGACTGGGCGAGCCAGACAGGTAGCTCCTGCGCGACCCACTGCGGATCGCGCTGGCTCAGCCAGGCCAGGAGGTCGGTGGCAACTTGGCCGAACGCAGCGTCATCGGCGAATGCGTTCGAGTACCCGTCCGAGGCCAGCAGCACGAGGTCGACCGGTCGCTCGCTCAGATGGACGAACGCGATGCGTATCCGGTCCTCGGCATCGGGAAGTGCCAGTGACGTCGTCGTGTCTGCAGCCAGCTCCGGGTCCCTGAGGGGCGGCCGGATCGGCCCCTGCGCCGTGGAGGCCAGCAGCGACTCGCCATCGCCCAGCTGGGCCACCACCACGATGTCGTCCGACGCAGCGGCTGCCAGCATGGTGGTCCCGTACGGCATGAACTCGTCATCGCCGTCCATCTGCGCATCGCTTGGCAGTGAGCCGATCGGGCTCTCCTCCAGATCCCTTTGGACGGCCGCGCGCCAGCTGTCCACAAGATCGCGCGCCAGGGGGACCCGATCCGTGGGGCGAGCACCGGCATGGCTCAGGTCAAGGTAGCGACCCAGGACCGCCAGTGCGCTGGCCACGGCCAGCTCGGCACCACGGGCGGAGCGAAAGCACCGCTCACTGCCATGACCGTCGGCCACTGCCATGACGTGGCCGCCGGCCATCTGCTGTGACGCCGCTGCGTCCTCTGATTCGCGACCGGCTTTGGCGTGGCGCGGCCCGAGCACCGTGCCCACCGCGACGTGCCAGGCTGGGGTGTCGGCTACCACGTCATCTGAGCGGGATCCGGAGGCTCGGGAATTGTCTTGGAACGTTCGCCGCTGGGCTCGGACACCGGGCCTATGACCGTTGACGCCCACCGAACGAGGTCCACCAGCTGCTCAGCCGAGTGGGCATGAAGCGGGCGCTGGCGCGCATCTCCGATGAAGCGACGCAGGACGTCGTCATCGGCATCGCGGCCGATGGCAATCGCGATGCGAACCGCACGCTTGCCCCAGGGCTGCGCCATGAGGGCCTCGAGCCCATCTTCGAAGTCATCGGTGGGCTGCCCGTCCGAAATCAGCACCAGCACCGGAGGCAGGGCGCGGCTCTCCATGGGTGGCACCGCCATCTGTGAGGCCAGCATCTTCAGGGCTTCGCCCAGATCGGTCAGGCCGCCAGCCTCCACATCCGACCATGCAAATTCCTCGATGGGCGTTGGCTCTTCCACGACCCATTGCGCTCCGCTCGAGAAGGTGAGCACGCGAACCAGGACGCGGGCGTGGGGCTGCTCGTCTGCAATCCTGCGCATGTGCGGAAGCACCTCGCGGGCCGCGTGGTTGAGCGCCTGGATCTTGCCGCCCTCAGCCATTGAGCCGGAGGTGTCGACGATCCAAATGAAGTGAAGCGCCCTCCGTGCCATGGGTCCGCCGGGGCCGGTCTGCGGGATGACGAGCGCCTCTTCCACCTTGTCACCTGGCAGGACGTTTCTGCTAGCCTACATCGGCCGCACGGCGGTCCGCGTGCCTGGGTCCGCTTGCAGAGGTGCCTTGCAGGGATGCGCACCCAACTCCAGGAAGGTCAAACCGTTCGTCTCGCCACATCTGGCTATCCATGCCGAGTGAGCTCGTGGATCGGCTCCGGCGGCGAAGGCGAGGTCTACGAGGTCGTCCTCGAGGACGGGCGGGAGAGCAGCCAGCGCTACGCGCTGAAGTGGTATTACCCGCACAACTCGACGCCTGACCGGCGGTCGAGGCTGTCCACTCTCGTGAACCTGGGCACGCCAGATCGTCGCTTCCTGTGGCCCATCGATCTTGCGGTGGCCGACGGCAATGCCTTCGGCTACGTGATGCAGCTCCGGCAGGAACGCTATCGCAGCA
>DASSOW010000189.1:0-7846 GCA_035700175.1 Gemmatimonadales bacterium
TGACCGAACATGACGGTCCTTGGTGGGAGAATACGGGATGTGACGCGCGGGAACCCGTCGTCTGCACAGGCTGAATGCTGACGCTGAGGGCCGAACGCTGGAGGCTGGAGGCTGGAGGCTGGAGGTCGACCGAAGGTGAAGCTGCCAGCCATCAGCGTTCAGCCGTCAGCGTCAGCCCCTCACAATCTTTCCCGCAAAAACCCGGGCGTCAGCCCCTGCAGCCAGCCCGCGAGACGGGTGAACTCACCAGAGACCATCAGCACGCCGACCACGATGAGCAGGATGCCGCTCACCACCTTCACCGTGCCCAGGTGCCGGCGGAAGTTCTTGAACCACGCGAGGAACCAGTCGAGCGCAAAGGCCGCCACAAGGAACGGCACCGCGAGCCCGACGGAGTAGGCCGCCAGCAGCGCCATGCCCCGGCTGAAATCGGCCTGGGTGGCGGCGAGACCGAGAATGGCACCAAGAATCGGCCCGATGCAGGGCACCCATCCCGCGGCGAACGCCATCCCGACCAGCGCGGAACCCAGGTAACCCACCGGCTTCTCCTCGAGATACACGCGCTGTTCGCGCTCGAGGAATGGAAGCTTGATGAGCCCCACGGTCCAGAGCCCGAAGATGATGATCAGGACCCCGCCGATCCGGGCAATGAGCGTCTTCTGGGTCTTGAGCGCGGTGCCAAAAGCGGAAGCGCCGGCGCCCAACGCCAGGAAGACGAGCGTGAAGCCCAGCACAAAGAGCAGCGCGTGCGTAACGGTCACTCGTCGCCGATTGGCCGCTTCCGGCACCGCCATGCCGGTGAGAAATCCGATGTACGAGGGCACCAGCGGCAGGACGCACGGTGAGAGAAAGCTCAACAGGCCCGCCGTGAAGGCCACCACGACCCCGAGTGTCACGCCATCACTCATTCCCGATATCCTCCGAGGTCGCGCGCGAGACAATCACGGCAGATGCCGGTGATCTCGACGCGGTGGCGCTGGCGCTGGAACCCGTGCTCGTCGGCCACAATGCCGAGGAGCCGGGTCAGCTGCTCGTTGGTAAATTCGCTGACCTGACCGCAGCGGTCGCAGATCAGGTGGCCGTGCTCGTCGGCCGAGCCGGTCGGCTCATAGCGGCGGTAGCCGCCACCAAAGCGATGTGCCCGGACGAAGCCCGCACGTTCCAGCAGGTCCAACGTCCGGTACACAGTCGCGGTTCCGACCTTGTGGCCCCTCGCCGCCAGCGCCTCACGCAGCCGCTCGACGCTCAGATGCTCATCCGAGGCGAACACCAGCTCGGCGATCAGGTCGCGCTGGCGGGTGACCGGCTGGCGATGCTCGGACAGCCAGCCGCGGAAGCGCTCCAGCAGCTCGCGCCGCTCGTCAGCCGACAGCCGGGTCATGGCACACCGCGAACCACTGGGCCACGTCGACCTCGGCAGGCGGCTCCTCGTCGTCCGAACGGCGATGGGCCTCCTCCAGCAGCGCCGGCAGCCGCTCAATGGGGCCGCTCCCGACCTGCTTGAGGTCCGCCTCGAACTTGCCCCGCTCCTTCCCCTTGATCTGCAGCAGGTAGCGCGCGGTGTAGATCCGGACCCGCTCGGCGTCCTCGCCTTCGCGCCGCGCAATAACTGCCGTGCCAAATTCCCGCTGGCCCTGTCGCAGCACGGGGAAACACCAGACTCGGGTCACCTCGGCCAGGGGAATTTCTCCCGCGACGAGCTGGGCCAGGCGGTCCCAGCCGGTATCCGGCGCAGGGGCCGTCACGCCTTCGCTCCCATGGCCCGCTCAACGTAGAAGCGAAGGACGGTCATGAAGTCCTGTGCGTTGGTCACGACACCATAGGCCTGGTGCGTGCCGCGATCTTTCAGCTTGTTCACGACGAACTCGGTCTGGTCCACGCAGATCGTCATCAGGGGTTCGGGATATCCGCGCGCAGTATGAAAAGCGGGGAGCATGTTGCCGACCGCGATGGCATGCAGCGCCGTGGCGATGAAGATGGCGCCGGTGGCCCGCACGGTGTGCTCCCGCATGGCATCCTGGGCATCGAGCACATCGGTCAGCACGCCAGGGAGCGGGCCGTCATCACGGATCGAGCCGCTGAGCACGTAGGGAATGCCGTTGGTGACCAGCGCGTGCATGATCCCGCTCTGCACCAGACCGGACTTGACCGCTGCCTCGATGGAGCCCGAGGCGCGCACGGAGTTGATGGCGCGCATGTGGGTGCCGTGCCCGCCCTCGGTGGGCTGGCCGGTATTGGTCATGCCAAGCGTGGTCCCGTAGATGGCCGCTTCCATGTCATGCACGGCGACGGCGTTGCCCGCGAGCACCGCCTGCACGAATCCCTGCCGGATGAACCACTCGAAATCGGTGCGCGCGCGCGAGTGGACCAGTGCCGGCCCCACGACCCACACCAGGTAACCCCCATTGCTCCGCTCCTGCAGCACCCTGCCGGCCAGTTCTTCGTAATTGACGGGACGCTCCCGGCTCACCTCGGTGCTCATGAAGCGGAATTCCTCGTTGGCGCTGTGCCCGCCTCCGAGGAAGCCTGCCCCGTAGACCACGATTCCCTCGGAGCCGTCCTCCGCCAGGCCCATGGCGATCATCGCACCGGCCTCGAGTCGCCTGGGTTCGACGGTCTCGAGCCCGCCGTCTCGCTTGACGATGACGCAATCCATGCGCGGACGCGTCGGCGCCAGCCACTGGCCGTCCACGTGCACATACGTGGGAAGATTGGAGGTCGAGAAAAAGCCATCCGGGAGCACGCCGTTCGCGGGCAGCGGCGCGAAGGTGGCCTCCGGCGCTCCCTTGAACGGTGGCCGCTCAAAGTCGGGCATGGTGCGGGCTGGGTTCGGCATGGGGGGAAGCTAGACGATCGTCAGAGCAGAGTCACGGGGTCGCGGTCCAGCGTGATCCTGGCGTCACGGTGCCGGGCCGCCATGCGGGCGGCTGCCCGGACAAAGCCGCCCATGGGGCGGCCCGGACCCCGGACCAGTACGTGCCAGCGCCAGCGCTCGCGCACCCGCACGACGGGACAGGGCGCGGGGCCCAGCAGTTCCAGCGGCAGCGCGTGCTTCTGGAACAACCGGTCGCACCATTCGGCAAAGCGCGCCGCTGCCGAGCTCACGCCCAGCTCGTCATCGCCCGAAAAGATCGCGTTGACCAACGTCACGTGGGGCGGATAGGTGGGCGATTCGCGGACCCGGAGTTCGGCGTTGAGGAAGCCGTCGGTGTCATGGCGCGACGCATGCGCCAGCGCGGGATGCTCCGGCACCCGCGTCTGCACCAGCACCGTTCCGCCCTTGGCCCCCCGCCCTGCCCGTCCACTCACCTGCGCCAGCAGCTGGAACGTTTTCTCCGCCGCGCGGAAGTCGGGCAGGAAGAGCCCGGTATCTGCATCCACCACGCCTACCAGCGTGACGTTGGGAAAATCGAGACCCTTCGCGATCATCTGCGTCCCCAGCAGGATGTCGACCTCACCACGCTCCACCGCGCCCAGGATGCGCTGGTGCGACCACTTGGTGCTGGTGGTGTCCAGGTCCATGCGCGCAATCCGGGCGGCAGGAAAGCGCATGGCGATGGCCTGTTCCAGCTGCTGGGTTCCGACGCCCCGCATCTGCTGCACGTCCCCCTGGCACTCGGCGCATGCGGACGGCATCGCGTCGGTATGATCGCAATAGTGGCAACGCAGTCCGCGCGGCGACTGGTGCACCGTGAGGGCAATGCTGCAATGAGGACACTGGGAAACCGTGCCGCACGTGGCGCATTGCAGGAAGTTGGCGAAGCCGCGCCGGTTAAGGAGCAGGAGCGCCTGCTCGCGTCGCTCGAGTACCTGGGTCAGGGCCTGGTCCAGCTGCTCGCTCCAGGGCACCGGCCAGAGCTCCCGCACCATCGGCGCGGTGCGGAGGTTCACCAGTTCGACCGGCGGCATGGGGCGGGACTCGACCCGCTCGGGCAGCGAAAGGAGCCGCACGGCGGCGTCGCTGCCATGGCAGCGGGCAAACGTCTCCAGTGACGGCGTGGCAGATCCCAGGATGAGCCGCGCACCTTCGAGCCGCGCCCGCACGGCCGCGACATCGCGCGCGTGATAGCGTGGCGACTCCCCGTTCTTGTAGCTCGACTCGTGCTCCTCGTCCACCACGATGAGGCCGAGGTCCGGCACTGGAGCGAAGACTGCACTGCGCGCCCCCACCGCCACCCGACGCCGCCCGCTCTGGAGCAGCCGCCAGGCATCGGCACGCTCGCCATCCGAGAGACCGCTGTGCAACACCGCCACCTGGTCGCCGAAGGCCCCGCGGAAGCGGCTCACCGTCTGGGGCGTAAGCCCGATTTCCGGCACCAGCACGATGGCGCCGCGGCCCGCTTCGACCGCCAGTCGTGCCGCCTCGAGGTACACCAGCGTCTTCCCGCTGCCGGTGACACCATACAGCAGCGCAGTGCCCCCGTCCGCCATCGCAGCCAGCGAGGCGAGGGCCGAGCGCTGGGCCGGCGTGAACGACGGCGGCAGCGGCGTTTCGGGGAGGCCGGCGAACGGATCGCGGAACACCGCACTCCGGCTGAAGCTGGCGTACCCATTCGACACCAGGGACTTGATCAGGTCATCGCTGAAGCCCAGCCGGTCGCGCAGGTGTGAAACCTCGGACGCGCCACCCAACCCTTCGATGGCCTCGAAGAGCGCCCGCTGGCGGGGCCGGCGGCGGAAGAGCTGGTCGCGCTCCAGCAGGGTGGGCCGTTCATCGGCCAGCGTAACGATGCGCTCGTCACGCTTCGCAGCACCG
Source organism: Gemmatimonadales bacterium (assembly GCA_035700175.1). Lineage (GTDB taxonomy): Bacteria > Gemmatimonadota > Gemmatimonadetes > Gemmatimonadales > GWC2-71-9 > CAMLHP01. Next base: position 4,757 of record DASSOW010000189.1, read on the forward strand.
TCGCTCCCCCAGAGGGGGCCCGGCAGCAGGGCGCGCATCGCGAGTCCGAGCGGTGCGCCGTAGTAGCGTGACATCCAGCACCCCAGCTCGATGAGCGACGGCGACAGCGCCGGGTCGTCATCCGGCAATCCGATGACATCCCTGGGCTCACGAGGAGAGGGATCGGCGTCCAGCTCGGTGATGATGCCGATGAGCGTGCGACGGCGGAGCGGCACGCTGGCGCGCATCCCGACGGCGGCCCGGTCGGCCAGCTCGCCGGGGAGGCGGTAGGTGTAGGGGCTGTCGAGCGGAAGCGGGAGCTGGATGCGGGCGAGGCGCCCGGTCATCGCCGCCCGAGGCCGAGGCCGGGCCCAGAGGGGAGCTTGAGTTGCCCGCCGGCGATGCTGGCCCCGGTAAAGGGATCGTTGGAAAGGAGCGCTGCGCCGTCGAGGTCAACAATGTCCACCAGCGGCGTGAAGTGCGCGGCGGCGGTAATGGCGATGGAACTCTCGATCATGCAACCCACCATGACCATCATGTGGTGCGCACGTGCCGTGGCGATCATACGCAGTGCCTCGCGCAGGCTGCCACACTTGGCCAGCTTGATGTTGATGCCGTCCACCTTGCCCACGAGGGCAGGGATATCCGCGGCGACCTTGCAGCTTTCGTCCGCGATGACCGGGATGGTGGCCTTCCGCCGGATGAGGCCAAGCCCGTGCAGGTCATGCGGCACCAGCGGCTGCTCCAGCACGGTCACCCCGAACTCCTCGAGCACGGGCAGCATCCGAAGCGTGTGCTTTACGGTCCAGCCGCAGTTGGCGTCCACCCGCAGTTCACGATCGGTCTCGCCCCGGATGGTCTCAAGAATCTCGATGTCGCGGTCGCCGCCCAGCTTGATCTTGAGCACGGGATATTCCGCAGCTTCGTGGATCTTGGCGCGGATCTTCTCCGGCGTGTCGAGTCCAATCGTAAAGGTCGAACGCGGTGCCGCCGCCGGATCGAGCCCCCACAGCCGGTACACTGGCACCCCAAGACGCTTGCCCGCGAGGTCATGCAGGGCGGACGAGAGCGCCGCGCGCGCCGCAGGATTGCCACCCAGCGCGCGCAGCCAGGCAAGTTCGGCCGCCTCCATGTCGAACGGGTCATCCGGCAGGACGGTCCCGTACACCTTGAGCGCCGCCAGCACGCTGTCCGCCGTCTCGCCATAGAACTTCGTCGGCGCGGCCTCGCCCCACCCTTCCACACCATCCTCATCCACCAGCCGCACCATGACGGTGCGATACGCCGACTGCCCGCCCCGCGCGATGATGAACGGATGGCGGGTGGTGAGTTCGAGGATCTCGGTTTCGAGTCGCAGCGCCACAGGGGCCTCCGGCAGCGGTCAGTTCAGCTCAGGGCGGTGAGGTGGGCCATGGCGCCGTCGGCCAGGCGGGATGGAATGTAGCCGCCCTCCAGAAGCCCCACGAGAGGCGGCGCGCCGGCCAGCGACCGAAGCCGAGTGGTGAGTTCGGCGTAGTGCTCGGGCTCGAGCGTGAAGCCGCCCAGCGGATCGCCCGCCATGCTGTCGAAGCCGGCGGAGATGATGACCACATCCGGTGCCCATCCGGCGGTGGCCTCGCTCACCGCAGCCCAGAGATCGTCCACATATCGCTCGGGCGCGAGCCCGGGCGGCCGGGGCAGATTCCAGACATTGCCCGCCCCGCGCTCGTCCGCCGTCCCCGTGCCCGGCCACCACGGATGACGATGCATCGAGATAAAGCGAATGCTCGGGTCCTGCTCCACCAGCGCCTGCGTGCCATTGCCGTGGTGCACGTCCCAGTCGACGATGAGCGGGCGCTCGGCGCCGAGCACCTGTGCGTGGCGAGCCGCGAGCACGGCATTTGCCAGCAGGCAGAAGCCCATGGCAGTGTCGCTGAGGGCATGGTGACCAGGAGGACGCCCCGCGGAGAAGGCGGTCCGACTCGTCCCCATGGCCGCCTCCACCGCGGCAAGCGCACCTCCAGCACTCCGTCGCGCCGCGTCCCAGCTGGACGCGTTCATGGTGGTGTCGGCATCGAGCACGCCACCGCCGGCAGCGGCCGTGGCCGCCAGGCGCTCGAGGTAACGGGAGTCGTGAACTCCCTGGAGCTGGGCATCGGCGGCCAGCGGCGCTTCCCTGAGCGTAATCACGGAAGACCCGCGCAGGCGCTCCAGCAGGACGCGCAGGCGCTCGGGCGATTCAGGATGCCCGGGGCCGGGGTCATGCGCGATACAATCGGGATGGGAAAAGACCGGAACCGGCACGGCGACTCAGTTGCGGCGGATGAGATCCTGGAGCTGGCGAGCCTCGGAGGCGAGTGCCTGGCGCGCCGCGGCAATTTCGCTGGCCTGGCGCTGGTGCCACCGCCAGTAGAGGCCCACCAGCAGCGACCCGGCCATGATCACCGCGCCCATGATGGTGAGGATGACCCTGTGGAGCATGATCCCGCCGACGAGGAGCGCCAGTCCATCGAACGCCAGGAAGGCCGCCGCCGCGATGGTGAGCGCGCGCAGGCCGGCGGCGCGCGTCATGCTCAGCGTACCGGCCGCCGGCGGCGCGGCAGGATGATCAGGTTGGCGTTGGGCACGATGCCTGCTTCCTGCAGCGACCCCGCTTCGTTGAGCAGCTCGGCGCCACGGAACTTGACCACGTAGTTGGCGGGATCAGCCGACACGTGCGCGCGCGCCAGAGCGTCGCGCTTGAGCGTCGCCACCGACTCGGTCGGCTGCGCCGCCATCGCAACTTCTTCCCACACGTCGTGCACCCGGACCCGGAGCGGCACCGCTTCCGCGCTCACGCCGGCACCTCCGCCTCGGGCAGGGTCGAGAGGAATCGCTCGAGCGGCTGGTCGAAGAAGAGCGTGGATGCGCGGATGCGGGACGCCGGACCGTCAGGGAAGACGGCAATGGTCAGCTCCTCGCCTCCCTGGCCGCGGAACACGATCCAGGTGTCGCCGCCCTTCTCGGGATAAGCGGCCTGCTGCGGCACCCGCTCGGTGAAGAACTGCCGGGCCCGGACGAAGATTTCCGCGGCGTCGAGGGAGGTGGTCTTTTCGTAGATCATGGTGTCCCCAATATAGTGTAGGGGCCCGG
>DASSOW010000190.1:0-2624 GCA_035700175.1 Gemmatimonadales bacterium
TACGCCGGCTTTGCGGATGGGTTCTTTGTCTGGTATCACCGGCAGATCGGATTCGTGCAGCCGGAACGGACTGCCCGCCCCAGGAATACCTACGGCTTCGAGCTGACGCTTCCGGATGGGACGCACCTGGCGCCCGAACGCACCCCGTTCGCGCTGGGCGACGCGCGCGCGACGATCGGTTTCCGCCACGATTTCTTTCAGCAGTCCACGCTCAGCATTACCCTGCCCATGGCCACGGGCCACGGACAGTTGGGCCGCGGCGTGCCGAGCGTGAGCGCCACGCACACATTGCGGATTGACCTGGCGGAGCCGTTCTACTGGGAGATTTCAGCGGGTGCTGGCTTCACGCCAAAGCACGGTCCGCTCCGCGATTATCAGCGGAGCATCTTCGGGATGGGGACGACCGGGGTGCGGATCCATCTCTGGGGCGGGCAATCCATCTATGGCTACTTCTTCTACCACACGCCGTACTATCAGAACACGACGCTCAAGTCACTCGACAGCCGGGAGCTCACGGGAGATTTCGGCTGGATGATTCACTCCTCTGGCGGCAACGAATGGCGCATCGGCATGACGGAGGATCTCAAGCCGGGCGATAATGGGATTGATCTGGTGATGAAGCTCAGTGGAAGCTGGTGAAAGGAGCGGACAGCTGAGAGCTAACAGCCAAGAGCTGAGAGCCAAGAGCCTTCAGCTTTCCGCTGTCAGCTCTCAGCTCTCAGCCCAAATAGAAACCCCTCCATCTCCCCAAACAGAAACTTCTTCGCCTCTGCGTCCCGCAAGTTCAGTCCATAGTGATTGATGAGCGCCTGCTGCTGCTTGAGCCATTCGCCCCAGCAGACGGTGCAGATTTCGTTGTAGGCCCGCTTGCCCAGCTCGTTCTGGAAAGGCTGGAAGGCCATCTGGTCGCGGACCTGGCCGCAACGCGTGCATGTGATGGTTGGCATGGGACGGAATTTATACCGACACGGGTAGGGGCGGCCCGCGCCGATGCCGGGCTGAATTCCATTCCCGGCCCGGCTCGGTAGGGGCGGCCCGCGGGCCGCCCCTACCCGTGTCGGTGAGATCCGGCCTTGGGAGGGTTTTACGCCCGGATCTGCCGCTCGTTGTACTCGCCTCGGCGGAGCGCCTTGACGCCGCTCGCCGTGCCGAAGGCGCAGCCGAACGCGAACACCACGGCGGTGCCGACCCCGATAAAGGGCAGGATGCTGATCGGCCAGGCGATGAAAAAGGCGAGAATGCCGGCCGCAAGTGGTGCCAGCGGCGACCGCACCGCATCCACGAAACGAAGCCGGTTGCGCACGAAATTCCGGCTGACGACAAAGCCGACGATACCAAGGAGAATCGTGCCGACGGTCAGGAATGTGCCTAGCATGGGGTCCTTCCGGTTTTCGAGTTCTACGCCAACTGGTGTTGCACTACGGAACGGGGGAAGGGGGAGTTTCAGGCGGGCGGACCGGTCGGACGAGGCGGACTGGTCGGACGAACTACCCTCGATCCGCCCTGTCCGCCCTGTCCGCCCTGTCCGCCCTGTCCGACTTACCACTTGAGCGCCGCGCTCCCCCACAGGAACCCTGACCCGAAGGCCGTGAGGACCACAAGGTCTCCCCGCCTGACGCGGCCGGCTCGCACGCACTCGTCCATGGCAATCGGAATCGTGGCCGCCGTGGTGTTCCCGTAGCGCTCGATATTGTTGTACACCTGCGCGTCGCTCAGCCCCAGCGCCTTCTGCACCATCTCGGATATTCGGAGATTGGCCTGGTGGGGGATGAGCAGGGCGATGTCCGTGGTCGAGAGGCCGAAGCGCTCCAGGACGGTTCTGACGGACTCTGGCATCCGCACCACTGCGTTCCGGAAGACCTCGCGACCTTCCATCTGCAGGAACTGCTGCCCGCGTTCCAGCTGCTCCACACTCACCCGCGGGTGATACATCGATCCCGGCGCATCCACCCACAGTTTCTCGGCGTTGCCACCATCGCTGTGAAGGTCGAATCCCAGAATACCCCGGGACGCATCATCAGAAGCCGAAAGTACGACGGCACCGGCGCCATCCGCGAAAATCACCGCCGTGTTCCGTCCCTCCGATGACACATCGAGCCCGGTGCTCTGGATCTCCTGGCCCACCAGCAGCACGGTGCGATACATCCCGCTCCGGATCCACGCATCCGCCACCGACAGCCCATAGATGAACCCGCTGCACTGGGCCCGGACATCCAGCGCCGGGATGTTGCCGGCGCCGAGGGCCTGCTGCAGGAACACGCCATTGCCGGGCGCAAAGTGGTCGGGCGAACAGGTGGCATAGACGATCGCGTCGACATCGCTGGGCTGGAGCTCGGCGCTCGCCAGCGCTGCCCGGCTCGCGGCCAGCCCCAGCTCCACGCCGCTCTGCCCTTCGGTCACCCAGCGCCGCTCGGCGATGCCGGTCCGCTCACGGATCCACTGGTCGCTCGTGTCCATGACCCGCGCGAGATCGTCATTGGTGACGACGCGATCGGGGACTGCCATGCCGGTGCCGACTATGAGAGAGGAATGCATGAAGCAAAGATGGCATGGGCGCCGTGCGAGCGCGAGGACTCTGTGCCTGCGATGAACCACCACCCTCGCGGCTTCCGAGCCTGGACTAC
>DASSOW010000191.1:0-3086 GCA_035700175.1 Gemmatimonadales bacterium
CTCCTGGGCACTGCCCTGCGCCACGGCCATCAGCGCCTCCATGCCCTCTTTCTGGATGGCGGCCTTGTCGAGCACCGTGATGCCCATGCCGTAGCGCTTGGCCAGGTCCCGCGCCGCTTCGCCCAGGTACGTGGGCGTGCAGGTATTGCCGGGCAGCACCTGGATGGACCGCGCAAAGGCCTGGCCCTGGGCAATGGCGACACCGACGTCGTGGCCCTGCTGCGTTTCGGCGCCCGCTTCGCCCAGAATCGTGAAGCTGGTGAGCACGACCTGCGTCTCATCGCTCGGCCGCTTCAGCTCGAGGTATCGCCATGCCCCGAAGGGCGCGCCTTCCGCCGCCATCCGCACGGCCTGCGCGGGCGGAACGTTGCCCCGTGCTTCCGGCGTGATCAGGATCGCCGCTTCAGTGACCTTGGCCTGCACAGCCCGCTTCCCGGCGATGGCGGCAGCACGCCGGAGTGCATTGGCGTCGCCCTTGCCGGCGGCGCCGGTGCCGATCAGGAGGAGCCGTGCCGCGCCCGACGCCGGATAAAGCAGGATGGTCTCGTCACGCTTCCCGTGGAAATCTCCCGATCCGTAGGCCCGCCCGATCCCCCCGCCCGCGGCCTGGTCCAATGCCGCCAGGCTGGCAGGGATGGTGCCTTCCGGCACCACGACCGCCAGGAACGGAATGTCGAGCGTGTCGGCACGGTCGCTGCGCACGGTGGTGAGGAGGGGCATGGAGATTCCGGAGCGTTGAGTGTGGCTCGTCATGGCTGGCAAGATATCTCAGATTGTGGGGATCACGGCATCCCCGATACGCAGGGCACCAGCTTTCCGATGCGAGAGGTTGATGCCGAAGGTGACCCCGTCGCCCTTGCGGCGATAGAGCGAGAGCGTGCGCAGCGGCTCCTTCCCCGCCTCCCCGCTCTCCTGGTCGATCGTGGGGATCTTGCAGCGCACGCACGGCTTGGTCACGACCAGGTCAATGTCACCCACCTGACAGCCATTCCAGCCGTCTTCGGCATAGGCGCTGCTGCCACCGACCACGAGATTGGGCCGGAAGCGGTTCATCGGGAGTGGCGAATCGAGGCGGGTGTTGAGATCATCGAGCGACGCGCTGCCGACCAGCAGGAAGGGATACGCATCCTGGAACCCCACTCGCCCCAGGCTCTCCTCCCGGCGCCGCCTCGTCAGCCGGCGGGTTGCGTCCGGCATGAAGACGAGCTGGGCGGCTTCGCCCAGCAGGTCGCTCATCCATTCGCTCGCGTGGCGCTCGCACTGCTCTGCCACGCACACGTCGTCCCAGATGCCCACGGCAAGGGTGTCACCCCCACCGGGCGCCACGGCGATGCTCTCCATGCCGGGCGCCTCGAGCGTCAGCGTCTGCCCCGAGAGTGCAGTCCGCACCTGCGCCAGCCGGGGGCGGGTACGCTGGGTATGGAAATGGCCGCGCTCGTTCACCACCATCCAGCGCCGGTCCATCCGCAGCCCGAAGTCGTCCACCTCCCAGCTCGCCGAGCGAAATCCTCCGCACGACTTGACTGGATAGACGTGGAGCCCGGTGAGCGTCAGGTGCATGGCAGGAATATAGACGGGGACTGCCGTCGCCAAGCGGACCCGATAACTTCCTCCGTGTCATCATTCCCGTATCCGGAGCCCCGCCGTTGACCGACGTGCCACTCGCCGACCGCATTCGCGCGTTCGATGCCCGGAGCCACGGCCTCGAGGCCGATCGCCTGTACACCAGCGCGCCCCTGGCGCCCCTCACCACCTTCCGGATCGGGGGCCCGGCCGACCTGCTCTATCGCGCGGAGTCGCCAGCCGACCTGGCGCACGCAGTGCTCGCCGCGCGCCGAGCCAACATTCCATACTTCGTCCTCGGTCTCGGCGCCAACATCCTGGTGGGCGACCGGGGATTCCGGGGGCTGGTGATCCAGAATCGCGCCAACACTGCGGCCTGGACGGAGGACGGCCACGTGACCGTGGGGAGCGGCGTCATCATGGCCGACCTCATCCGGGACGCGGTGCAGCGCGGGTGGTCCGGGTTCGAGCACTACGTGGGCATTCCGAGTACGGTGGGGGGCGCCATCTGGCAGAACCTCCATTTTCTCTCGCCCGCACCGGAACGCGAGCGCACCATGTTCATTGCGGAGGTGTTCCGGAGCTGCGACATCCTCTCCGCGGAGGATGATCGGCGCACTGTCGGCCCGGACTACGTCGCGTTCGGCTATGACGATTCGGTTTTTCATCATCGTGATGACATCGTGCTGGCGGTACGCTTCCAGCTGGAGCGCCAGGACCCCGCGGTGATGCATCGAATCATGCAGGAGAACCTGAGCTGGCGCGGCGCCCGTCACCCCTGGCTGGAGATCCATCCGAGCGCCGGTTCCATCTTCAAGAAGATTGAAGGCGTCGGTGCGGGACGGCTGGTGGACCAGTGCGGCCTCAAGGGCTTCCGGGTGGGCGACGCCCAGATCTCGCACATCCATGCCAACATCATGGTGAACCTGGGTCACGCCACCGCCGCCGACGTGCGGGCGCTGATTGCCCATGCGCAGGCGGCGGTGAAGCAGCGGTGTGGGTACGAGCTGGAGGTTGAGATCGGGTTTGTGGGCGAGTTCTAGGAGGGTCGTGAGTCATGGGTCGCGGGTCGTGAGTGCATGACCCACGACCCGCGACCCGCGGCTCTCAATGCATTGCCATCGCGTTTCCGCCCGGATTCCCCACCTTGATGATGCCGACCGCACCCTTCTCCGCATCCGCGAACGCGTGGGTCACGAAGGCATACATCCCTTCTCCGCTCTTCCCCTGCTCGAAGGTCGTCTCGAACACCGCGCCGCCGCCTGCCGGAATGCCCCAGGTCTGCACACCTTCGAGGGCGTTGCGCGGGTTGCCGTCCGGGTAGACCCGGTCGAACAGCGCGCCCACGATGTGGAAGTCACTGGTGAAGTTGGGTCCCGCGTTCACCACGAAGAACCGGACCCGGTCTCCCTCTGCGACCTCGAGCGGATGCTGCTTGTACTGGAAGGCCTCGCCGTTGAAGACCACCTGGGTGGCCTCGCGCTCCGCCGCAGCATGCCGATCCATGACCAGGTCGCCGTTCG
>DASSOW010000192.1:0-4197 GCA_035700175.1 Gemmatimonadales bacterium
AGCTTGTAGTTGCCCACGAATCGGGCACCTGCAGCGAGCTGGATGACGTCGCCACGGCTGGCATTGTTGATCGCCGCCTGAAGATCACCGCCCGACGGAACATTGATGACCCGGCCCGTCGGCGCGACATAGCGCACGTCAGGCAGCGCCCGGGGCAATTCAGCCACGCCGCCGGTGACGGTGCTGGGCGGCGGCTGGGTGACATTGCCCGTGCCGTCCACCGGCTCGCTGCCGCCGTCATCCTGCGTGCCGCCGGACGAAGGAGCGCCGCTCTTGACCGTGATCCAGGCGGTGTCGGCCAGGGTGCCGTCTTCCTGGAATGCCCGGATGCGGAAGGTGCCCTCGACCGGCATGATCCACTTGAGTCCCACGACATAACCGCGGTCGGCGCGGAGGTACGCATTGACCGGGACCGTGGCGCCGGTGGTGGTGATGCCCTTGACCTGGAACTGCAGGGTGTCGCCCGGTGGGATCGTATCCCGCACCGGGGACATCACGATCTTGGCGAGCGTGCCCGTGGATGTGCCGCCACCCGACGGCGCGTCGGTTGAGGACCCGCCGTCGTAATGTGGAGCGCCGGCCTTGACCGTAATCCAGGTCGTGTCGGCCATCGTCTCGTTGTCATTGAATGCCCGGATGCGGAAGGTGCCCTCGACCGGCATGATCCACTTGAGCCCCACGACGTATCCCCGATCAGCCCGGAGATGGCCGCTCACCGGCACCTTGCCGCCGGTCGAGGTGACGCCCTGCAGCTGGAACTCCAGGGTGTCGCCGGGCGGGATGGTGATGCGATCAGGCGTCATCTGCATCCGCACGACTGAGCCGCTGGTCCCGCTGCTCGTGCCGGTGGACGAGCTGCTCGCGGTCGTCGAGACGGTTACTTCCGACGAGCCGGAAATGGACGAACCATCAAGGATGGCCCGCACCTCGAAGGTGCCTTCAATGGGACAGTAGTAATCCAGCCCGCGGGCATAGCCCCGGTCCGGATGGAGCGATACTGGCGCCGGGACACTGTCGCCGGAGGACGTGAGCCCCCAGACCACGAAACGCAGCGTGTCGTCCGGCTGGATGCTGGCCCGGGCCGGCTTCATGACCAGCGAGGTGATGGTGGAGGTGACCGAGGCGCTAGCCATGGTCACGAGCGTCGTGTCGGACGTGGACAGTGACGGGCTTTCGGCGACGAGGCGATAGCTGCCTGGCTCGCTCGCGGTGAACATTGTGACGGACTGCGAATCCACGACACCCCGGACCACAGTGCCCCCGTCCAGGCTTCGCCAGGTGACGTCCCTGCCTGGCCGCCGCCCCCCCTGGGCGGCAACGGTGGCGCGAAGCGCTGTCGAGTCTCCCGCCAGTACGGTCGGCCGGTCGGCCCGGCCGCTGAGCGCCCTGGCGGCACGTGCCACTTGTGCCGGCGCGGGGGCCAGCACATCGGCAGGCGTGTCAGGCCCGGCCGCCGAATCGGAGCAGGCAGCGATGGCAATGCTGGCCAGGAGTGTTGGGACGGCAAGCCGCATCCATGCGGCCGGTGAGCTCCACGGGTTGCGTGGAAGGTCCATCAGGCTGGTACCTCAAGTGCGTGCCTGTCCGGGTCGCGCCGGCAGGGCGTTACATGGGGGTGCGCGCCGACCGGTGCCTCGAGAGAGGTCGTGCCAGTGCAATTACCAGAATGGGAAAACGGTGATGCTGGCTTCCCGGGCCGCGATAGGGGGGATCGAAGCCTGCCCAATTTCGAAGTGCCTGCACATTTCTGCGGTGACGTGCATCACACTTTTTGATCGGTCGGTTGTTGAAGACAGCAACGCCCGGCCGACGTGGCCGGGCGTTGCGTCGTGCTGGGAGAGACCTGCGCCGTTACTGCACGCCGGCGATCGCCTGGTTGACCAGCTGCATGTCGGCGCCCGGGGCACCGCCATCCGTGCCCGAGGTGAAGTAGGGGCTCGAGGCCGTCAGGGTGTAGTTCCCCCCGGCGTAGTCGGTCATGCCGATCGTGAGCGCACTCTGGGGATAGTAGTTGCCGCTCGGGTACTGGCTTGCCGGCGCCTCGACCACGATGTTGCCGCGGAAGGTGCCGTCAGGCGCGTAATACTGCCAGGCCGTATTGCCCTCGCCGTGCCCGCTGCCGAACACCCCGTACTTGCCGCGGCTGAACAGGTTGTCGTGCATCAGGAGCCGCACCGAGGGGCGCCCATCGAACAGCACGATCTTGTCGTCGCTGAAGCCGGTGTTGTGCGTGATCTCGAAGTCGCGGACCGCGCCCAGGATCTGGAACAGCGTCCGGGTGCCGGACTGGTCCGACTGCGCGACGTTTTCGAGCACGTTCTGGCCGATGTAGAACGAGTTCGACGGGATCGAGGTCCCTCCGCTCTCATTCTGGACGTCGGACAGGTTGAACCCGCCGGTCGAGTTCTTGATCAGGTTGCGACGGATGGTGACATCCTGCGTCACGCACCAGTTGCAGGAGCCGCTCTGGTTCACCGACTTGGTGACGATGGCAAAACCGACCTGGCCATCGGCCCAGTTGTTCTCGAGGACGTTACCCTCGATCAGCACCCGCTGGGCGTTCTTCAGCTCGATCAGGTTCTTGACCGTCCAGACGCCCTTCCAGGACAGCGGCTTGTAGATGTGGTTGCGACGGATGGTGATGTCGCTCGGCACCAGCCCGCTGATCCGGGGATCGGCACCGCCGAACATGATGTTCTCGCCGGCGCCCTCGAGATGATTGTTCTCGATGGTGAACGGGCCGGGGCCGGTCCACCCAACGATCGCCTGGGTGTCGTTGCCCTTGTCGTGGCAGTCCGACAGCCAGCTGTTGATGACCGCGCTGGAGCGGGAGTTGAGCATGACGCACCGCTGGATCTTCTGCGTGCTCGTGCCGTGGACATACACCCGGTCGAGGATGATGAATTCCGGGATCTGGTCCACGCTGGTGGCGGTGCCGTTATAGAGCTGCACCAGCGAGTAGGTCATGTCCGCCGACGACCCGACCTCGACGCCCTGCAGGCGGTAATAGCTCGCCGAGCCGCTTTCGGCCGTCTTGATGGTCGGCATCGCATTGGGGCTCAGGATCCTGGCAAAATTGGCAGCGGTGGCCGGCGTAACCCGGGTGCCTTCGGGCGGCAGGGCCGTCGCCGTCGTGATGGTGATCCAGCCGCTGCCCGGCTTGGCCGGGAGCACGAAATTGCCCGAGAAGGTCGCCCCGGCAGCAAGCTGAATGACGTCGCCGCGCGCCGCAGCGTTGAGCGCCGCCTGGAGGCTGCCGCCAGCCGGCACCACGATCGTGTTCCCGGTGGGCGGGACATAGCGGGTATCAAGCGTCACCCGCGGCAGCTCGACAGCGCCGCTGCTCGCCACCGGCTGGAGCGGCGCCAGGCTGATGGCGGTGTCCACCGGAGCGCTGGGAGCGGGCTCGCTGGGCGCGGAAGGCTCGGGAGTGGGGCTGGTCACCGGCGCAGACGCCGGCGCCGAGATGTTCACGTCGGCGGACGCGGTAAGCGAGCCGCCATGCTGCTTGGCCACGACCTTGTAGCTGCCGGCCGTGTCGCCCGCAACGTAGTAAAGTCCGCTGGCGGAGCCGCCAGGGGCGTCGATGCTGGCCACCACCGGCACGCTGTCGCCGGCCGAGGTGCGGCCGTAGACGAAGAACTGCTGGCCCTGGCCCACGGTCAGGGAGACCACGGCCGGCAGGATGTAGATCTTGGCGATTGTCACGCTATTGGCCTTGGGTACGGTCACCTTCGTCGTGTCGCGGAACTTCTTCCCGCGGTCGAAGCTCACCAGCCGGTAGTTGCCCGGCTCCTTGGCCGAAAAGTAGGTCATGTGCTTGGAATTGACGACCGTGTCCCGCAGTTCGCCGCCATCCAGCGCCACCCAATCGGCGTCGACCGGCAGCTTCTCGCCGTCCGAGGTGACGGCCACGGCCCGGACCGGCGTCGGCTGGTCGGGAGCCACGGTAGGGTTGTCGGAGCTGGCGAGGATGCCCACCACGCGCGAGACGGCGCCCGGCGAGTCCATGTCAGAGCCGAGGGGGCCGCCGTCCATGCAGCCGGCCACCAGGGCCACCAGCCCGGCAAACGAGAGGCCCCGGATCAGGGCCAGACGACGGGACAGCTTGTGCTTGAACGGCATGGTCGAGCTCCACAGAGTGTCGGGTACGCAACAGGCCGCCAACGGCGCACCTGTATCGGGGGTGCGTATCGC
>DASSOW010000193.1:0-6225 GCA_035700175.1 Gemmatimonadales bacterium
GCCGAAGTAGGTGCGGATCGCAGAGATGGCGCGCCGGATGGATGAAGGGCTGAGCCCCAGGTCCTTGAGCAGGAAGATGTGATCGCGCAGGAGGGTACGACTGAAGCCCGCCGGCGCCTTGACTCCCTTGGAGAGCGCAAACTCGCCAAGTCGCCGCACGTCGCGCGCGTAGGCCTCGACGGTGTTGGGACTGTGGCCGGCCTCGAGGCCAAGGTAGTCACGGAAGCCCTCAATCACGAAATCGCGCTCGATGCGCTCCCGCAGCTCCGGCAGGCTCACGCGGACGCAACTCCACCTGCACGCACTCGCCGCTCGACCTCGGCGATTTCCGTTTCGCTCATTCCCAGAAGCGACGCCGCGTTGCGAACCAGCCTGGAGCGGGAATCGGCCGAGCCGGGCGCCGCGAACGCTACGGTCCAGAGCCGCTCGAGCAATGCACAGCGTCGCTCTTCCCCGAATTGACTGAGGAGCCGCTGGCGCACGCCCCGCCACTCGGCTTCATCGGCCGGCGCCCGCTCCTCGGCATCAGGCAGGTCCCACCGCAACCGGAGTTCGGTGGTGATCCGCCGGCGCTCATCCGCTGCAAGAGCCGGATCGGCATACGCCACTTCCAGCAGTGCCAGTGCGGCCTCGGTCATGGCGTCCGGCGCCGTGGAAGGCAGGGCATCGGTGCCGGGCACCGCGCGCCGAAGCGCCTGCCAGAGCCGGCCGCCCTGGCGCCTCCGCCGGAGAACCACCAGCGCGACCACGATTGCCGCGGCGCCCGCAAGGATTGCCAGGGTGTGGTTCACGCGGCCCAGGGTGACGCTGATCCGACTCCACTCGGCGCCGATGGCGGCACCGATGAGCGCCACCGCTCCATACCAGATGGCCGATGCGGTGGCCATCGGCAGGAGCGCACGCCAGGGACCGAGATTGGCAAGACCGGCAAACGGCGGCACCACCGCACGGACACCCGGCAGGAACCGGCCGAAGAAGATGCCGAGAATGCCGAAGCGGAGGTACTCCCGCTCCACTACCGCAAGCGCTGACGGTGACAGGAGGCGCTGGCCGGTACGGGTGGCGAACAGGCGACGGCCGTAGCGACGGGCCGCAAAGTAGACGCCTGCTGCACCGCCGATATTGGCGAGCAGCGTCACAGCGTAGACCATGGGCAGTGACGTCACACCACGATGCGTGAGGAAGGCGCCCAGGGCGACAGCGGTGTCGGCCGGGACCGGTGGCACCACGTTTTCCACCGCTGCCAGGAGCGCCAGCACTGCGTAGACGGCTGCAGGGGGCAGCGTCGACAGCCAGTTCAGCAGCGAGTCGATCAGATCAGCGCGCCTCCACCGTCACGACGGCCATCACGGCCAGACCTTCCCCCCGCCCTATGAAGCCCATCCCCTCATTGGACTTGGCCTTGAAACCGACGCTGTCGGCCTGAAGCTCCAATGCATCCGCCACGGCAGCCGCAATGGCGGGGGCATGGGACGAAAGCCGGGGCGCCTCACAGATCACGGTGACGTCCGCCTGGCTCGGCCGGAAACCCCGCTGGCGCACCAGGGTCACGACCTGGCGGAGCAGCACCATGGAGTCGGCGTTCTTCCACTGAGGATCCGAGTCTGGGAAGAAATCGCCGATGCTGCCCGCCGCCACGGCGCCCAGCAGCGCGTCGGTGACGGCGTGCGCCACGGCGTCGGCATCGGAATGACCGGACAATCCCTGCGCGTGCGGGATGCGCTGGCCACCCAGAATGAGGGGACGCCCATCGGCGAACCGATGGGAATCGTAGCCGATGCCGACCCTCATGCAGCGGCTCCGGCCGTCTCCGTGATGAGGGAATAATCCTGGCGCCGGCGGCGTGGGGCAAAGCCGGCATCGGTGATGATCCGGTCGATCTCGTCGAGGGTGGTGCGATACGTGGTGCCGGCGGCGGAGACCACGTTCTCTTCCATCATAAGACTGCCATAGTCGTTGGCGCCGAACCGCAGGGCCACCTGTCCCACCTTGTGTCCCATGGTCACCCACGACGATTGGATGTTGGGCACGTCCTTGAGGATGATGCGGCTGATGGCCAGGGTGCGCAGGTAGGTGACCGCGTCGGTCTTCTCCATGTGTGACATCCCCGGCGTGCCCTCGGGCTGCAGGGGCCAGCAGATGAAGGCCGTGAAGCCGCCGGTGCGTTCCTGCACCTGGCGCACTCGAAAGAGGTGTTCGATCCGGTCGGAGGTGGATTCTCCCAGGCCGTACATCATGGTGACCGATGTGCGCATGCCCTGGCGGTGCGCCTCTTCCTGCACGCCGAGCCATTCGTCGGTCTGCGCCTTCTTCTTTGCGACCCGCTCCCGGATCGCGTCCACAAGGATCTCACCCCCACCGCCCGGGATGCTGTCGAGCCCGGCTTCACGGAGCTGGCGAATCACCTCCGGCACCGGGATGCGGAACCGCTCGCTGAAGAAGACCACCTCGGAAGGCGAAAAGCCATGAATGTGGATCGGGTGGTTGGCCTTGATGTAGCGCATCAGGTCCAGGTACCACTCGAAGGGGATATACGGGTTGTGGCCGCCCTGGATCAGGATCTGCACGCCCCCAATCGCCTTGCACTCATCGATCTTGGCGCCGATCTCCTCATAGCTCAGGACGTAACCCTCGCCGTCCTTGGGGCGGCGGTAGAAGGCGCAGAACTGGCAGTCCGCCACGCAGACATTGGTGTAGTTGATGTTGCGGTCGATGATGTAGGTGACGACCGGATCGGGATGCAGGCGCCAGCGCTCCTGGTCCGCCAGCCGGCCCAGTTCCAGGAGCGGCGCGCGCTCGTAGAGCTCCAGGTAATCGCGAAACTCCGGCGACGAACGATCAACGGTATCCATGGGAATCAATCAGGCGGCAGTGATAAACGAGAGCGAGCCATCAGGAACGAGTCCGTCCTGCGCCAGCCGACGGAAGAAATCGGTGAGGCCGGCGAGGTGCCGGTACGACAAGGCGTAGTCGAGATCGCCGAAGTATGCGCGACAAGTCTGCTCCGGCACGCCGGTGACCTCGGCGGCCTCAGCCGCGAGCAGGTCGAGATGCGCCAGCCCCCAGGCACGCGATTCCAGCAGCCGGGTGTGGACCTGCTGCACCTCGGGCAGCGGCAGTGAGCGCCGGGCAGCCCATACCGCAAAGACAAAGGGCAATCCGGTCCATTGCTTCCACGCCAGGCCAAGATCCGTGAAATAGGGATAAGTCCCGCGGTCGGCCAGGAGAAGCGCAGCGTCGCCGATCACCAGTACTGCGTCATGCGGAAAGCCGGCCAGCGACGTGAGGTCGGCCGCCTCGGCGCGCACGGTGGCCAGGTGCGGCCGGATGTGCCAGCGATGGCGGCAGAGCAGCTCGAGCAGGAGTACTGACGTGCGGCTCGACGCGGTCAGCAGGATGGTGCCGTGGTCCAGGTCCGTGACGGGACGGCGGCTGAACAGCGCCACGCTGTGCACCGGACCGTCGCAGGTGATGGCCAGGTCGGGCAGCAGGTGGTAGAGCGCCGCATTCCGGGCATACTCCACCGCCGAGACCGCGCTCACGTCCAGCTCGCCGGCCGCGAGCAGGTCGTTGAGTTCGCTGGCCGTGCCGCTCACCATGTCAGCCCCCGGTTCCACGATGCCCCGCATCATGGCGCCGTAGACCGGATAGCAGTTGATCCAGGGGATCCGTCCCAGCTTCATGCTGCGTGCACCACGGGCAGCGAGCGACTGGTCCGCTCGGGCGGCGCCAGGTCGTCAAAGTTGTCGCGCAGCGGCTCGTAGAGACTGTTACGCTCGACCGGCTGGCGTCCAGCCCCGATGATCAGCTGGACGAGATCATAATACGACATGCCGCGCTGGGTACGGGCGCCCGCGTCATGATAGATGCGCTCGAACACCACGGTGCCCTCGACGTCATCGCACCCGAAATTGAGCGCGATCTGGGAGAGGAACGGCGTCACCATCGGCCAGTGGGTCTTCATGTGCGGGATGTTGTCGAGGAAGAGCCGACCTACGGCGATCGCCTTGAGATCCTCGAAGCCAGTGGTGGCGGTGCCCACCCGGTGGAGTTCCTCGCCCAGCTCGTTGTTGTCGGGGTGGTAGGCGAGCGGGATGTAGGTCAGGAAGCCGCCGGTCTCGTCCTGGAGGCGGCGCAGGGCATCGAGGTGCTCCACGCGATCACGAGCCGATTCCACGTGGCCGTACAGCATGGTGCAATTGGTGGGGATGCCCAGCTCGTGCGCCTCGCGGTGGACCCGGATCCATTCCTCACCAGTGAGCTTGCGCTCGGCGATGGTGGCGCGCACGGCGGTGCTGAACACCTCCGCCCCGCCGCCCGGAAGGCTGGTGAGCCCGGCTTCCTTGAGCGCGCTCAGCACCTCGCGCGACGAAATACGCTCGATGCGCGCGAGGTGGGCGATCTCGACCGCGGTGAGCGCCTTGATGTGCACGTCGGGGTGCCGCTCCTTGAGCCCCCGCAGCATGTCGGTGTAGTACGAGAGCCGGAGCTTGGGATGCAGGCCGCCTACGATGTGAAACTCGCGTGTCGGCGCGCCACGCGCCCGCTCCGCCTCATGAAAGACTTCCTCGAGCGAGCGGGTGTAGTGCCCCTCTTCCTTCGGCATTCGCGCAAACGAGCAGAACGTGCACGTATTCCGGAGGATGCAGACGTTGGTGGGATTGATGTGCTGGTTGGCCGAAAAGTAGACCCGATCCCCGTTCAGCCGCTGGTTGGCAAAATCGGCCAGCGTGCCGAGGCCGAGTATGTCGCTGGTGCCGAAGAGCGTATCACCCGCCTCGAGACTCAGTCGCTCACCCGCCTCCACGTCGTCGGCGATGGGCAGGAGTGCGGGATCGGTGATACGGGATCGGTCGAGCTGGACTGCCATGCAAACTCCTGACACGGAGGGGCTGGTCCAATCTAATCAGGTCGTAAGTCGTACGTCATAAGTCTTACGACATACGACCTGCGACTCACTCCTCGAAGCCCCTCACCGCCAGTGACGCGTTGTGGCCGCCGAAGCCGAATGAGTTGCTCAGCGCCACCTTCACGGGACGCTCACGCATTGCGTTGGGAGCCGAGTCGAGGTCGCACTCGGGATCGGGGGTGAACTGGTTGATGGTGGGCGGGATCCTGCCGGTGCGAACCGTCTGGAGCGCCACGCAGAACTCCAGCGCCCCGGCGCCGCCGAGCAGGTGGCCGGTCATGGACTTGGTCGAGCCGAATACCAGGTCCCTGGCGTGCTCGCCGAAGACGGCCGTCACGGCACGCGTCTCGGCGACGTCGCCCACGGGCGTGGAGGTACCGTGGGCGTTGATATATCCCACATCCGCCAGCGCAATCTGGCCGTCCTCGAGGCAGTTGCGGAGTGCGAGCTGGGCACCCTCACCCGACTCCGGCGGCGAGGTGATGTGGTACGCATCGCCGCTGGCGCCATAGCCGGCCACTTCGCCGAGGATGCTGGCGCCGCGCTCCCGGGCATGCTCAAGGCTCTCAAGCACTACGATCCCGCCGCCATCACCCAGCACGAATCCGTCACGGTCGAGGTCAAACGGCCGGCTGGCAGTCGCGGGGTCGTCATTCCGGAAGGACAGCGCCTTCATGTTGGCAAATGCCGCGACGGTCAAGCCGGTGATGGCGGCTTCGGAGCCGCCGGTCACCATGCAGTCGGCCCGCCCCGACTGGATCAGCCGGAACGATTCGCCGATCGCGTGGGCGGACGAGGCGCAGGCCGAGACGGTGGCGAAATTGGGCCCGCGCAGTCCATAGCGCATGGACACGAGGCCGGCGCCGATGTCGGGGATGAACATTGGCACGAAGAAGGGTGACACCCGGTCCGGGCCCTTCTCGATGAAGATGCGGCAGTTGTCCTCGTAGGTCTGCATGCCCCCGATCCCGCTGCCGATGATCACACCGGTGCGGTCGGGCGTGGGAAAGCCGCCCTCGAGGCCCGCCTGCGCCACGGCCTGCGCCGCGGCTCCCAGCGCAAACTGCGCGAAGAGATCGTAGCGCCTGGCTTCCTTGCGGTCGATGTACAGGAGAGGGTCAAAACCCTTGACCTCGCAGGCGAACCGGACGGACAGCCGCGAGGGATCGAATTTCGTGATGGGCCCGGCACCGGAGCGCCCGGCCAGCAGGGCGCTCCAGGTGGATTCGGTATCGGTGCCGACCGGGGTCACCAGCCCCATGCCGGTGACGACGACGCGGCGCGCCAACGAGCTACTTCCCGATCTTCGAGTGCAG
>DASSOW010000194.1:0-3462 GCA_035700175.1 Gemmatimonadales bacterium
GCTCAGGGTGACATCCGCGGCCACGACCGAAGATGCCGCCTGGCGACTACCTGTCCTCCTGCTCGCCTTGCTCGCCCTGCCATCCTGCCCATCTTGCACTCACTGCCGTTTCTTGCACCGCACAGGATTGCACCTCCCATCGTAAGTCGTTGTCCCGCAACATCTCGCCTGATGGTATGCCGCGTGCTGATAGCCACGGCCGACAGGTCTGTGGCCTTACCCCGATCCGGCAGGCATGCTCATGCGTCGAAACGGTTTCACCCTCATAGAAATGATGATCGTGATCGTCATCATGGGCATCATGTTGGCGATGGCGACGCCCAAGCTGCACGACTGGTCAGCTTCCGCGGACGCTCGAGGTGCCCGGACGGCGGCGACGTCGCTCCTGGCCAAGGCCCGGGCGGCGGCGATCCAGAACAACAAGGTGACCACTGCCGCCTTCAGCGGGACCAGCGGCGCGGTGTTCGTGCCGGCCACCAACGAGACGCTGCAGCGAGTAGCGCTGGGCAGCGAGTACGGTGTCACCATGAGCCCTTCGAGCTGGTCGGTGACCTACGATCCGCGCGGCATCGGCGGTTTCCAGAATCCGGTGACCGTCACGTTCACGAAGTCAGGCAAGACGTCGAGCCTGACGGTGTCGGGCTATGGGAGGGTGGAAAGTGAATAATCGCTCCGGCTTCACGCTGATCGAAGTCATGGTGGCCATGATTATCCTCACTGTTGGGGTGCTGGGCCTCATCAGCACGTCCGCGCTGGTGACCCGGATGATCGGGCGCGGCAACATGACCACCAAGGCCACCCAGCTGGCCCAGACCAGGCTCGAGATCCTGCGGCAGCAGGCGCTGTCGAGCACGCCGTCGTGCTCCGCCCTCGGTTCCAGCGGCACCGCCACCGGCCCCAGCGGCATGAGCGAGGCCTGGACGGTGACCACGCCGGCCGGCGTAGCCAACCTTCGGCAGCTCAGCGTGACGGTTACGTATCCTATCAGCGGCGGTACGCGAACCGCCACCATGACTACTCAGATCCGGTGCCCGTGACCATGTCGCGATCCAGCTTTCGCAGCCGGGGTGGTTTCACCCTCATCGAGCTGCTCATTGTCATGGTGATCCTCGGCGTGGTCGGCGCGGCCTTCGTGCGCGCACTGACCAGCGCATCGAAGGTGAGCCAGGCGCAGGCCGAGAAGTCCAGCATGCAATCCAACCTGCGGGCGGGCGGCGGTCTCCTGCCCGCCGAGCTGCGGGAGATCACCATTGACGCATCGAGCACGGATCTGATCGCCATCTCCAAGGATAGCGTGCGATACCGGGCCATGCGGCGCCTCGGCCTGGTCTGCGCCGCCACGGAGGATGTCAACCAGATCACCGTACGCAACACCAATTCCTTCGGACTCAGCGGCTTCGCGGTGGGCGACAGTGTGCTGCTCTATGTCGAGAATGACGACGAGTCCACTGCGGACGATATCTGGTTCGTGAGCGCCATAACGGCGAATCCAGCCTCCGGCACGTGCCCGGACGCCAAGCCGGGCACGGTGCTGACGCTCCAGGACAACGTACCAGCCGGCGTCATGCTGGACGCACCCATGCGAACGTTCGAGCTCATGACGTTGCGGGTGTACCAGTCGGACGGGCGCTGGTGGCTGGGCGCGCATAAAAACGAGGATGCCATCCAGCCGGTGCTCGGCCCGCTGTCTGATGCCGACAGCACCTTCGGCTTCCGTGACGCCAATGGCAACGTCACCGCGACGAAGTCCTCAGTCCGGGTGATCGAGGCCACGCTGCACGGCGAGACTGCCAATGCCATCTCGAAGTCCGGCTATGACGCCCGGCAGCTGAACCAGGACAGTCTGAAGATCCGCGTTCGCCTGCGGAACGCTCCCTGACCCACGAGGTATGACGATGCGACACGCACCGGACCTGAAGAATGAACGCGGCATTGCGCTGGCCATGGCGGTCTTTGCCCTGGTCGTGATCGGCGCGATCGTGGCCGGGACGGTATTTGCCGGCCGGCTGGAACAACGCGGCGGCCAGAACACCATCTACGCCGGCCAGGCGTTCGAAGCGGCCGACGCCGGCGTCAACAACACGATCGCCGACTGGTCACCCAGTTACAATCAGCTGACGGTCGGCGACAGCGTGGTCCTCGCCACCACCACACTCGGCGCCAGCGCCTCCGCCACGGGCGTCATCACCCGGGTGAATGACATCACCTTCCTGGTACGCTCGGATGGTGAAGCGCACGACGTCAACGGGAATGTGCTGGCCCAGCGGTCGGTGGCGACCATGGCCAAGCTGATTGTCACCGACGTGCCGATCCGTGCGGCCGTGGCGGCGCGAGGGGATCTGACCATGAAGGGCACCGCCGATATTTATGGTGCAAACGCGGACCCGCCGGACTGGTCGAGCGAAAGCGGCGAGCGCTCGGCCTGTCCCTTCGACAACACTTCGGTCCCGGCCGCCGAACTCAGCGGAGAGCTTCATGAGAACGGGAACCCGACCCATACACCATCGGTGATCGAGAACTCGACCGAGCTGACCGATGACATGTTCAGCACGCCGTTCGACGCACTGGCGGAGATGGCGGATCTCACCCTCAACTGGAGTGGGGCCAGTCCGGCCCCGACGACCGTCGGGTCGCCAGCGAAGTGCGACGCGTCAAACCTTTCGAACTGGGGTGAGCCCGGCACGTCCGTGACGGCGTGCCAGAATTACTTCCCGATCATTCACTTCACCGGCAATGTGAGCTTGAACGGGGGCCGGGGTCAGGGCATCCTGCTGGTGGACGGGAATCTGACGCTCGCGGGGAATTTTGTCTTCGCGGGCATCATCATCACCAAGGGCTCGTTCGACGCCAGCCACGGCACCAACGATATCTACGGCGCCGTGCTGGCGAACAATGCGACTCTCGATGACATGGTCATGGCCGGCACCCCGCAGGTGCAGTTCTCCACCTGCGCCATCTCGCGGGCGCTGAATGCGTCGGCCAAGGCCAAGCCCTTCGGCTCGAGGGCTTGGGCACAGTTGTACTGAGGGCATGGGGCGTGAGGCATGGGACTTGAGGCATGCAGTCCCAGGCCCCACGCCCCAAGTCCCACGCCTCTCCAATTCGCCCCAATGCAACCTGACAGAAACCGCGCAAAAGGGGGTATCGGAGCCTATCCGGTGCCCCCTTTTCGCGCTCAGCGCTCAGCGCTAAACGCTAAGCGCATAAGGAGTTAACCCGGCCACCGCTCCACTGGCATACCCGTTGCTCCTCCGCCGGTGCAATCTCTTTCGCTCCAATGCAGTCCGCGTCAGAACCAGACACGCGTTTTCAGGGTCAGGGCGGCCGGATTCCGGTACCGCATTCCGGCCCGGCAGGTGATACGGTAGCGGGGCTTCCACCCACACAAGCGCAGGCATCGTATGGCACTGTTCGGCCGAAAGAAGACCACCGTCGCGCTCGACATCGGCAGCGGGCTGATCA
>DASSOW010000195.1:0-2635 GCA_035700175.1 Gemmatimonadales bacterium
CTCGGCCACGAGCACCACGCACCAGAAGTATACGGTCAAGAAGGGCGACAGCCTGTCGAAGATCGCCAAGGATGTCTATGGCGACGCGTCGAAGTGGAAGCAGATCTATGAAGCCAACAAGGACCAGATCAAGAACCCCGACCTCATCTATCCCGACCAGGTCCTCGAGATACCAGAATCCTGAACCATACAGGAGTGATCCCATGCACGCTCGACTGCACATGCTCGCGGCCGGATTCGCGCTCGTCGCCGTGGCCGCCTGCAGCAAGAAGGACAATACCCAGCCGATCATCGAAGGCACCCAGCCGCCGGCGGTGGGCACCAGCGCCAACGACAATGCCGAGCTTGATGTAGCCGACATCCAGCTGGGCAGCGCGGTCGGCAGTGACCGCAACATCACCATGCCGAAGACCGAGTTCGCGCCGAAGGACACGATCTACGCCGCGGTGAAGACCGAGGGCGGAACGGCAGCCGGCTCGACCCTGACCGCGGTCTGGACGTACGAGAAGGATGGCAACGAGGCGCGAGTCGATTCCACGTCGCTGAGCATCACTCCGACTGGCCCCACGGCCACCGAGTTCCACATCTCCCGTCCTGGCGGCCTCCCGACCGGTGACTATCATGTTGAAGTGTGGGCCAACGGCAAGAGCGCCGGCACCCGCGACTTCAAGGTCAAGTAACCGGAAAGGATTCCCCCATGTCCATCGCCAAGGTCATCGAAATTTCGGCCACGTCGTCCAAGAGCTTCGAGGACGCCATTACCTCGGGCGTCTCGCGGGCCGGCAAGACGGTCCAGGAAGTGAAGGGCGCGTGGATCAAGTCCATGAAGGTGGACATCGAGAACGGCAGGATCGTCAAGTATCGCGTGGTGATGAAGGTGACGTTCGTGCTGCAGGAATAACGGCGATGGGATGATACCGGGAGGGACAAAGGCCGGCCTTTGTCCCTCCCGGTGTCGTCAATCACACCGCAGGTGATTTCTTCCGGAATGCCCGGTAGATGGCGAGCAGGATGATGGCGCCGATGATTGAGGCGATGAAGCCCGCGCTCTCCCCTTCCCCGTAAATGCCCAGGACCTTGCCGAGCCAGGTTCCGACAAAGGCGCCAGCAATGCCCAGCAGCATCGTGATGATGATGCCGCCCGGATCCCGGCCGGGCATGATCATCTTGGCGATGATTCCCGCGACCAGGCCGATGACCAGCGTCCACAGAATGTGCATATCGCCCCCAGGTAGGTGATTTTGGTGCCCTTTGACTATGGGGCGAAAAGGGCGATTCGTCCAGAGGAGGGCGGACGGGACGGACCGGTTCGCAATGCATGGATCGCTTGATCTGCCCCGTCCGCCTTGTCCGTCTCGTCCGCCCCGTCCGCTAATACGTCACCTGAATCCCCGAGCTCAGTATCCGGTCGGTCTTCTCGAAGCCCGGCTCGGGCAGATTGTCGAAGTGAATGGTATAGCTCAGCTTGAGCGCGATGGCCGTGGAAATCGGCGCCACCAGCGAGGTTTCGGTGTTGAGCCGGAAGTCCTTGCTGGTTTCCAGGTTGGGCAGGAATTCGGCCAGCTGCTGGAAATAGGCCTTGTCGGTGAGCAGGTGCTTGTAGGCGCCAGCCGCCCGGGCAGCCACGAAGTTGTCGTCCACGCCCAGGGTGCTGCGCTGCTGGTTGAAGGAGGCGCCGCCCTCGAGGCGGAGCTGGTCGCGCTCCAGGTTCAGGACCTGGAACCCTAGTCCCACGATCTCCTCGAAGCGCCGGGCAATGCCGGCAAAGCGGTTCCGCTGCCAGTTGCCGCCCACGAACGCGGAAAGCCGGGAAGACAGGATCCGGTCCACGCGCGCCCCCGCAGTGAAGGCGCTGGCGGTGGTGGAGTCCACCGACCGCCCGTACACGGCGGCCGCCGTCTGCTGGAATTTCCAGAGCGAATCGGCGGTCATCTTCTGCAGTGTCTCGTCACCACTCAGCGTGGTGAGCTTGCTGTTGCCGGCGGTATTCACGAAGCTGAGGTTGCCGACCACATGTATGCTGCCGTCGGCCTGCTGCGCCTGGAGTCTTGTCGCGGCAGGGGCCAGGAGCACCAGGCCCAGGGCGGTGACTACGGTCGTCGAACTGCGCAATGGCGATAGCATGTTACGGAGTCTCCCAATGCACGTTAACTTTGTTGCCAACAGTCGGCTGATCGGCGCGTGCGCGTCGGGCCGATGGCGCCAGGAGGCACACCAGATGCACCCTCGTCCCCCAAGATACGCACTCCCTGCACTCATCCTGGCGCTCGCGTGCGCCTCGGCGCCGCTCACGGCCCAGGCGCCGCCAACGAGCAAGGCGCTGGAGCCGGTCATCACCGTGGGCTCGTCGGATGAGCTCCGCCAGAACGAAGATGCAGCCCGCGATGCCGAAGCCGATGCGGCACGCGCCGTTGACGAAGCCCGCGCCAACAAGAGCCAGTCGGAGGCGCGACTCGACATCGCCAAGTCCCAGCTCGAGACCATCAAGAAAAGTCTCGATCTTGCCAGGAAGGAAAAGCGTGAGGGCGATCGGCTGGAGCTGGAGCGGCAGAAGGGTGCGCAGGAAGTCCGCATCAAGCTGCTGGAGCGCTCGCGCGCCGTGCGCAATGACGAGATCGGCGTGGAGGAGGCCCGC
>DASSOW010000196.1:0-3596 GCA_035700175.1 Gemmatimonadales bacterium
GCTGGGAGACGAAGAGCCACAGCCCGGCGATCAGTGCGACGACGGGGGCGATGAAAAGCAGCAGCGGCGCATCGAAGATCATGGCAACCGCACCAGCACGGTTGACCCGAGCAGCACCTCGAGCAGCAGCGCACCCAGACCGATGATGATCAGCGGACGGGTGGCCTCGTCGAACCGGGTGTACCTGGTGATCTGGATCGGCGACTTCTCCAGCTGGTCGATCTGCTGGAAGATCCGGCTGAGCGCCTCGCTGTCGGTAGCGCGGAAGTACCGGCCGCCGGTGCCCTGCGCGATGCTGCGCATCAGCGGCTCATCAATGCGCACCGGCAGCATCTCATAGCGGAAGCCACCCACCCCTCGCCCCGTCGGAATCGGCGCCTCGCCGATGGTCCCCACGCCGATGGTGTACACCTTGATGCCGTAGGCGGCTGCGGTCGCCGCAGCGGTGCGCGGATCGATCAGGCCCTTGTTATTCTCGCCGTCGGTGAGCAGCAGGACGACACGTGACTTGTCGGGACTTCGGCGCAGGCGATTGACCGCAACGGCGAGGCCGCTGCCGATGGCAGTGCCATCCTCCAGCGAGCCGATCTTGAGTCCCATGATCGCCTGCTCGACCACCGGATAGTCGAGTGAGAGCGGCACCTGGGTGAGCGCCTGGCCGGCGAAGGCAACAAGCCCGATGCGGTCCGCCTTGCGACCGCGCACGAAGCTCACCGCCTGCTGCTTGGCCACCTCGAGCCGGTTGCTCGGCGAAAAATCCTCGGCCAGCATGCTGCTCGAGATGTCGATGGCGATGACGATCGAAATGCCTTCCTGGTGCACCTCCACCGCATCGCCGCCGAAACGGGGCCCGGCTGCGCCGATGATCATCGCTGCCAGCGCGATACCGCGCAGCAGCGGAGGCAGTCGCGACCACCAGGGCGCCTGAGCCACCGCGGCGGGCAGGCTGGTGTCGCTGAACGTCACGGTGCTCCGCCGCCGTCGGCGAATCCACCACCAGAGAGGAATGCAGACGAGGAGCAGCAGCAGAAATGGACGGGCGAACGTCATGCCGCCACGCCCTCGAGCTGGTCGGCCAGTGCCGCCGCCCTGGAGTACAGCGCGAGCACCTCATCAGGGGTGCCGGGCGCAAAGCGTGCTGCATCAAGTGCTGCCAGGGTCTCCGCGAGTTCGGCCAGCGGCCAGTCCTTGCCTGATTGCGCCAGCACCGCGAGGCAGCCGGCGGTGTCCAGACCCTCGTGCGCCTCCGGCAACTGTGCGGCAATACTGCGCCGAAGCCGAGCCGCGCCGGCAGCGAGGACCGAGCGCGATTCGCCTGCATCGGCCCACCTGGACGCGGGCACTGCAGCAAGCGGTGGCGGCGCGGGCAGCGGCAGCGGCTTGCCCCGCCGGCGCCAGAGCCAATGCAATGGGGCCAGGAGTAACAGTGCGAGCGCGGCGAATACCAGCGCAGGGAGCCAGGTTATGGTCCGGCGCCCAACGATCCCGGCCTCGGGCTGGGGGCGCAGTTCCGTGACCGGCCGGTCAGGGAGTGTTGCCCGCACAGTGAAACGAGCCGTCGTTGCGGGCAAGGTGCTGAGCGAGCCGTCGGGGGCAAGGAGTTCAGGTGCGGGCACCTCGACGGCGTGCGGACCGGGCGTCCACGCGACCACCGGCGCGCGCAGCACGGCGCTGTCTCCTCGCACCTCTATCATGGGCTGCCCGAGCAGCTCCACATCGCCCGACAGTTTCCAGTCCGGTTGCCGGGCGGTGTACCCGGCCGGCAGTGGCACCGCGCGCCGCACCCAGACGGTGTCTCCGACCGTGGGTCCCTGCGCAGCGGCCTGCATGAGCAACAGCAGCGGAATCATCCGCGACGGATCCGTTGGGCCCGGAGCGCAAACGCCCGGCGCAAGGGAATGGCGTAATCACTCCCGGTGCTCAGTGTCACCGAGTCGACGCCGCTGGCCGCGAGAATGCGCGCACGCTCATCGCGCCGGCGCTCACTCAGTGCACGGAGCCGGTCCCGCAGCCGGCGGCTGCCGGTGTCCAGAAGAACGCGCTGGCCGGTTTCGGCGTCGTCCAGCTCGAGCCAGCCGGCATCGGGAAGATTTCGCTCGCGCGGATCTTCCACCGCGATCGCCACGACCTCGTGGCGCGCTGCCAGCCGGCGAAGCGGGCGCTCCCATCCCTCGGCGACGAAGTCGGAGAGCACCACCACGATGCTGCGGTGCCGCAGCAGGCGGGTGGCATACAGCAGGCTGGCCGCGAGGTTGGTGTGGCGGCCTTCCGGTGCAAAGGCGATGAGATCGCGGATGACGCGAAGGGCGTGCCGGCGCCCCTTCCGTGGCGGAATGACGCGTTCGACTTCGTCGGCAAAGAGCAGCGCACCGACCCGGTCGTTCTGGGCGGCCGCCGCGAGCGCGAGCACGGCGCCGACCTCGACGGCGAGGGCGGCCTTGGTCATCGGGCGGCCGAAGCGGGTCGAACCCGACTGGTCCACCACCAGCATGACGGTGAGTTCGCGCTCTTCCGAGAAGGTCTTGACGAACGGGCTGGCGAGGCGGGCCGACACATTCCAGTCGATGGCGCGGAAGTCATCACCGGGCTC
Source organism: Gemmatimonadales bacterium (assembly GCA_035700175.1). Taxonomy (GTDB): domain Bacteria; phylum Gemmatimonadota; class Gemmatimonadetes; order Gemmatimonadales; family GWC2-71-9; genus CAMLHP01. The sequence continues at coordinate 2,591 of DASSOW010000196.1, forward strand.
GTAGGCGCGCACCTCCGCGAACTCCATGCCCTGCCCCCGGAACAGCGAGCGATACTCGCCGGCAAAGAGCGACGTTACAAGCCCGCGCGTGCGCAACTCGATGGCCTTGACCTGCGCAAGCACGTCGGGGGAGACGGACGCGGGTCGACGGTCGACTGTTGACCGTTGACCGGTGACCGTCATGGGGCCTTCACCGCTTCGAGGAGTCTCGTGACCACGTCATCACTGAACACGTTCTCCGCTTCCGCCTCGAACGTCAGCACGATCCGGTGACGGAGTACGTCGGGCGCGAGCGCGCGCACGTCCTCGGGCACCACGTACTCCCGGCCGCGCAGGAAGGCGAACGCGCGTGCCGCCGCTGCCAGGGCCAGCGACGCGCGGGGCGAGGCGCCAAAGGCGATCAGGGGCTTGAGGTCGGCGAGGCCGACACTCGAGGGATCGCGGGTGGAGCGCACCAGGTCCACGATGTAATCGGCAACCTTCTGGTCCATGTACAGCTCGGCGATGCGGCCTCGCGCCTCCATGATGGCGGCGGGATCGAGCAGTCGTTGCACCACGATATCATGGCCCGAGCCCATCCGCTCCAGCACCATCCGCTCTTCATCCCGCGTGGGATACTGCACCCGCACCTTGAGCATGAAGCGGTCGAGCTGGGCCTCGGGCAGCGGATAGGTGCCCTCGTTCTCGATCGGGTTCTGGGTGGCGAGTACCAGGAAGGGCTCGGTCAGCTCGAAGGTGGTGCCACCGATGGTGACCTGCTTCTCCTGCATGGCCTCCAGTAGCGCCGCCTGGACCTTGGCGGGCGCGCGGTTGATCTCGTCGGCCAGGATGATGTTGGCAAAGAGCGGACCCTTCTTGACGTAGAAGTCCTGTGACTTCTGGTCATAGACCATGGTGCCGATCAGGTCGGCCGGCAGCAGGTCAGGGGTAAACTGGATGCGCGAGAACGACGCGTTGACGATTTCCGAGAGCGTCCGGACAGCCAGTGTCTTGGCGAGGCCGGGCA
>DASSOW010000197.1:0-2974 GCA_035700175.1 Gemmatimonadales bacterium
CCAGCCGACGGGAATTGGGCCGGCGGTGATCAGGCGCACCCGCTCGTCGCGGGTGGCGAAGCGGGAGACCAGTTCCCGGGTGTCATCGCGCGAGCCACCGTCGACTACGAGGATCTCCCCGACCTCGCCCGGCTGGGCGACCAATCCCTCCAGGCAGGGCGCGAGTCGGTCTTGCTCATCCAGGACCGGGACGATGACACTTACGCGTTCCCCGGGGCAGGGAACATCGCTCGGCGCGATGCGCACGCCCCGGGCGGTACGCGACAGTCGCCAGACGACCCGCCAGCCGGCGATCGCTTGCAGGACCGCCAAGAGCGCGAGCGACCACGAGGGCAGCGTCTCCGTTCGACGGCAGGTCAGCACAGCGATACCCTGAGCCCTGGCTGGGCGGTGGGCGCTGAGGAGGATCGGTGAATACACGGCGCGTCGTCGTCATCGGTAGCGGGTTCGGTGGACTGGCGGCGGCGATTCGCCTCGCCGCGCGCGGACATGAGGTGACGGTGCTGGAGAAGCGTGACCAACCGGGTGGCCGGGCCTACGTCTACCGGCAGGACGGCTTCACGTTCGACGGCGGGCCGACCGTGATCACCGCCCCTGGCTGATCGACGAGCTCTTCGCGCTGGCCAGTCGGCGGCGCGAGGATTTCGTCACCTTTGTCCCCCTCGATCCGTTCTACCGCATCTTCTTCCCGGATGGCACGCACTTCGACTACTCCGGCGACGAGCAGCGCATGGCCAACGAGATTCGCCGACTCGGCGCCCCGGAATCCGATGTTGCCGGGTATCGGGAGTTCGTCCGCTTCAGCGGCCGCATCTTCGCCAAGGGATTCACCGAGCTGGCGGCCACCCCGTTCCTGCACCTGCGGGACATGCTGGCGATCACTCCGGACCTGCTGCGGCTGCAAAGCCATCGTTCCGTTTACCAAGCCGTGGCGCACCACGTGCGCGACGACCGCTTGCGCCAGGTCCTCTCCTTTCACCCCTTGCTGGTCGGTGGCAACCCGTTCGATACGACCAGCATCTACACCCTCATCCACTACCTGGAGCGGGAATGGGGCGTCTGGTATGCGATGGGGGGCACGGGTGCCGTGGTGGATGCATTGGTCCAGCTCCTGACGGATCTGGGCGGCGAACTGCGGGTGGGTGCCGAGGTCGCGGAGATCATCGTCGACCGTGGCCGTGCCACCGGTGTCGGTCTGGCCAATGGCGAGGCGGTGCCGGCCGACATCGTCGTCTGCAACGCCGACGTGGCGACGGCCTATGCCACCCTGCTTCCCGCACCAGCCCGGGGCCCGTACACGGAGCGCAGGCTGGCGCGGATGCGCTACGCGATGTCGCTGGTCGTGATCTACTTCGGCACGGATCGGCTCTACCGCGGCGGGGACGGCCCGATTCTGGCCCACCACAATATCGTGCTCGGTCCGCGCTACGAGGCGCTGTTGCGCGACATTTTCACCCGCAAGGTGCTGACCGACGACCTTTCTCTCTATCTGCACATGCCGACGCTGACCGATCCGTCCCTGGCGCCACCCGGCCACGAGGCGTTCTACGTCCTCGCCCCCGTGCCACACTTGGGCGGACAGATCGATTGGTCGCGGGCGGCGCGGCCCACCCGCGCCCGGATCATGCAGTTGCTGGAAGACCACTTTCTGCCCGGTCTGTCGCGGCATCTGGTGACCGAGCGGATGATCGACCCCCGCCATTTCCGTGACACGCTCAACAGCCGCCTGGGGTCTGCCTTCTCCGTCGAGCCGATCCTGACCCAATCCGCCTGGTTCCGTCCCCACAACCGCGCGCCGCGGATACCCAACCTGTACTTCGTGGGAGCAGGGACCCATCCCGGCGCCGGTCTGCCCGGCGTGCTGAGTTCGGCCAAGATCGTCGACGCACTGATCGCGGCGACCTGAATGGCGCCCGCTCATACCGGTCCCTCACTGAGCCCCGGTGTCCAGGCAAGACGGACAAACGCGGCGGTGATTCCCGGCAGCGCGCCCAGCTTGCGGCTGGTGGAGACGGAGGCACGGGTGGCAAAGACGTCGTAGCCGTTCTCTTCGATCCGGGTCAGGATCGCGGCGTACAACTCGCTCCCGGCTAACGCGGTCCAGCGTCCCGCGGAGGTCAGTGCAGCAAAACCCCGCCGGGAATCGGCGTAGAGCCCACGGGCGCGGGCGATCTCGAAGGCGAGCAGATCGGCGAAGTGGCCGTTCGGCTGCCCGCGCAGCACCGCTTCCGGATCGCACCCGAACGCTTCCAGATCGGCCAGCGGCAGATAAAGACGGCCGCGCCGCGCGTCCTCGCCGATATCGCGCAGGACGTTGGTCAACTGCATGGCGATGCCGAGCTCCACGGCATATGGCAGCGCCCACTCCTCCTGGCAGCCGAGAATGGGCGCGACCATGAGACCGACCGTGCCGGCAACGTGGTAGGCGTAGAGGCGCAAGTCGTCCCAGGTGGCGAAGCGGCATGGAAACAGATCCATGCGCACGCCGGCTAGCAACTCGCGCGCCGCCGATTCAGGCACGCCGAAGCGCATCCGGACATCCGCGAACGCCACAGCCACCGGGTCGGTTGGCGCCTCAAGCTGGCGCTCCCACTCGTCGAGGGCATGCTCGGCGCGGGCCAGGTCCTGGGCAAGATCGGCGATGTCGTCGGCGATGCGGCAATAGGCATAGACGGCATGGACGGCGCGACGGCGCTCCGGCGGCAGGAAGCGGCTGGCGAGGTAGAACGTGCGCCCGTATGTCCGGGCAATCTCGGCGCAGCGGCGCCAGTCGACCGCTTCCCGCGAAGCGGCACGATGCCGCCGCGGCGAGCGGCGAACGGCAAGCACGGGACCGAGAGGACCAGCCAAGGGCGTCACCTGTCAAGCTCGACGCAGAACGCCGTCGACGAGCAGATCAGCGCACTTGAGGTGCGCCAGGTCGGCCGCGCCGCAGCAGAACATGCTGAGGCGTAACTCGTCGATTAATGCGGAC
>DASSOW010000198.1:0-4738 GCA_035700175.1 Gemmatimonadales bacterium
CTCATTCCCGCTGGCGCTGGGTGGAGGACTGGGCGAGACGATTGCCGTATTGCCGGCAGTAGCCGCGGTGCGAGTCGGCCTCACCGGGAGCATGCGCAGCAGGGCCTGGTTTGCCGCTGGTGCGCTGGCGGGCATCGCAGCCGCCATCTCGGTCCAGGCGGCGCCGGCCTTGGTCGCGGTGATGACGGTCGTGCTGCTGCAGCCCCGCTCGCCGACCTATCACCGAACCGTGACCGGACTGTGGGTCATGAGCGGTGCCGCCGCCATCTGGACGGTCCTGCTGGTGGGCCTGGGCACCATGGGCGCGACCGGCGCAGCCGTCGAGGCGGTGGTCGGCTACAACCGCATCTACACCCAGCTGGCCGGACTCGACACGCCTGTCGCCACCGAGGCGATGCACGCCTTCCTGGTCATCTCGCCGTTGGCCGTGCTTGCCACCGTGGGAATGGCCAGGTTGCTGCTTCGTCGGACCCAATCGGTGTTCGTTGCCACGATGCTGGTCTGGATTGCCGGCTCGGTGGCGCTCATCGCGGTCCAGGGCCGGCTGGAGCTGCACTACGTCACCCTGCTGGTGCCGCCGCTGGCCCTGCTGGCCCCGGCTGGATTGCGGTTGATTCGGATCCGTGGAGCGTTCCCGCGCCTGGCCGGCAGCGCGACGCTCGCCGCCTTCCTGGTGGCGGCGTTCGGCGTGTCGCTGCTGCTGTCGGCGACGGAAACCACCATGGCCATGGAGGTGCGCAGCAGCCAGGCGGCGCGCATCCATGGAGTGGCTTCCTGGATCAGGGGTCAGGTGCCGGCCGACCAGGAGATCTTCGTGTGGGGAAACATGCCGGAGATCTACCTGGAGAGCGACCGCACGCCCGCGTCGCCGTACGTGTACATGCTGCCGTTGACCACTCCGGGATTTACCTCCGAGCGCCTCATCGGGCAGGTGCTGGCCGACTGGGAAGGTTCGCCGCCGGGTGTCATCGTGGACGCCGGATCGACTGCACCCGGCACTCCCGGCTTGCCGCCGCTCCTCATCCAGCGGCCCACGCTGGCCCTGGACGGCAGGAATGCGGACCTCCTGGACCCGCTCCGCGACTTCGTGCGTGAGCGCTATCGGCTGGCCGTGACTGTTCAGGGTTGGCCGATCTACGTCCTGCGCTGACCTATCCTGACGGCGTGCTGCCGCCGCCTCGTCCATCCGGCCCGTGACGCGCACCGCGGTGCTCGGCGCCGGAGCGCTGGGCCTGACCGTGGCATATCGGCTGGCGCAGCGCGGCGACGAGGTCATCGTCCTCGAGCGCGAGTCGCTCCCCGGAGGACTGGCCGCCGGCTTCGAGATCGAGCCGGGGATGTGGCTGGAAAAGTTCTACCACCACCTCTTTCGAGGTGATCGCCACGCCATCGGCCTCATTGAAGAGTTGGGGCTGGCCGATGACCTGGTCTGGCCGCGACCCCTGACGGTCACGCTGCGTGACGGCCGGGTGCATCAGCTGGACTCGCCGATGTCCCTGCTGCGCTTCCCGCCGCTTCTGTACCGCGATCGGCTACGGATGGGTGCGTGGCTGGCCTACCTGAAGGCACTGCCCAGCCCAGATCGGCTGGAGGGCCAGACCGCAGCGGCCTGGATTCGCAGCCACATGGGGGAACGCAGCTACGAGGTGGTCTGGGGACCGCTGCTGCGCGGCAAGTTCGGGGCGCTGGCCGACGAGATCGCCATGCCCTGGTTCTGGGCGCGCGTCCACGACCGCACGTCGGAGCTGGGCTACCTGCGCGGCGGCTTCCAGCGGCTCTACAACCGGCTGGCGGAGCGCATCGGCGAGCTGGCCGGTGACCTGCGCCTGGGCACCGAGGTTCGCGAGGTCCAGCCCAACCCGATGGGTGGCCTGAGCGTGTTCACCGCCGATGGCCCGCCCATCCGGGTGGACCGCGTGGTGTCGACCCTGGCGGTGCGCCTGACGTGCCGCCTGGTGCCGGCGCTGCCCGATGCCTACCGGCACCAGTACGAGTGGGGCCAGGCCTACGGCGCCCACTGCCTGGTGCTGGCGCTCGACCGCCAGCTGACCGACAGCTACTGGATGAACGTGAACGACCCCGGCTTCCCGTTCATGGCGCTGGTGGAGCACACCAACTACATGTCGCCCGACGACTACCGCGGGCGCCACCTGGTCTACCTGGGCAACTACCGGCCGATGGACGACCCGCTCCTGCGCCTGTCCACCGACGAGGTGGTCGACCGCTTCTCGGCGCACCTGTCGCGCATCAATCCGGGCTTCGATAAGTCGTGGATCGCCGGCGCGTGGTCGTTCGCCGCGCCGTTCGCGCAGCCGATCGTCACCGCGGAGTACAAGGACCACATCCCGCCGTTCGAGACGCCGGTCCCCGGCCTGTGGGTGGGGAGCATGTTCCAGGTCTACCCGCACGACCGCGGGCAGAACTACTCGATCGACCTGGCCAATCGCCTGGTGGCGCAGCTGCCCGACTGAGCGCGCCGACGCGATCAGTCGCCGAGGTTGGATCGCACGAACGGGATGTCCGGGGCACCGCCGCCATCCGCGGCTCCGATCAGGGCGCTCACCAACAGGACGCCGAGCAGCAGCACCACCGCGATCAGGATCCACCAGCCAAGGTTGCTGGACGAAGCGGCCTGCGGAGGAGTGCCTGCCGGGCGAGGCCGCTGCCACGGCGGCGGGGCCGTGGCCCCAGGGTTGGAGCGCGCCACCGCTTCATTCGACGCTGCGGTGGAGAGCATCTCCCATGCGCGGTTGATGCGGAGCATCGCTTCCGCGCTTGCCGGTCCCGCCGTGTCCGGGTGGAACGCCTTTGCCAGGGTGCGCCGCGCCTGGTCGATCTCACGGCGCGACGCGCCCCGCCGCACCCCGAGGACCGCGTACGGGTCGAACCGCTCCGCCATGTGGCGCTGAGCGTACGGCCGCTCCGTCGCTAGTCAATCCCTTCGGAGTCTTGAATCTGCCGATTTGGCCTTGCCGCCCCGCCGCCGTAGGCTCGGAGCATGACCGTCCGCCCCGGAACGACCGCTGACATCCCCGCTGCAGAGGAGGTGTGGCGCCTGAGCGTCACCGAGCGGGACGGCGCCTTACCGCCGCTCGAGGTCGCAGAAGCGGTGGGCGGAATCCTCCGCGCGGATACGACCCACCTGTTCGTGGCCGAGGAGGGGAGCGAGATCGTCGGCATGGGCTGCACGACGCCCGGCCGGGAGGGCGGCGCGGCCCGCGGCCCCGTGATCCCGGATCTGTGCCACGTCCAGATGGTCTTCGTGCGGCCGAGCCACTGGGGAGGCGGCACAGGCGGAGAGCTCCTGGACGCCCTGCTGGGGCACGCCCGCTCGATCGGTCAGACGCGCGTGCAGCTGTGGGTGGTCGAGGACAACGAACGCGCGACGCGGCTCTACGCGCGCCGCGGATTCACGCACACGGGCACGGTGATCGAGGAGAACGGCGTGGCTATCGGCCTGTGGTCACGCCCGCTCTGACGCGCTCACATCCGGTGAGTGCGCCGTGCTTTCAGTCTCGCGCCAGACCAGGAGATAGGTGAGGTCGTAGAACGCAAGCCGCGGTACGGCTGCGAGAACCGCGACCGATGCGGCCGGCCACGCGTACCGCGTCCGAGCGAGCGCGACGGCGGCGACGACGCAGATGCCGACGGCCACCAGCCACGGAACGGGGCCGGCCCATGACAGGAGTGAAAGTGACTCACCAGCCTCGGCTGGGTACTGCGTCAAGTCGAATAGCAGCGCGGGCGCCCAGAGCACGGCCGCGACGAGCACCGCGAATCCCGCGCGGACCCACTGGCGCCTCCCGGCGTACACCAGGGCGTAGAGGATTGGAACGACCTTCAGCGATGCGGCCACGCCGATCCACAGAGGTCCGCTTCGCCGAGGTACACCCCACACCAGCGCGGCGATCATCAGCGCGTGGACGTTTCCGGTTGATGCCGTACGGACCATCAATCCACCCAGGAGGAACAGGAGGCCGACGGCCGCCGCCGACCGGACGCGAGTCAACGGGAGCAGAGCAACCACCACGGAGCCGATCAGGACCGCGCTCCAGAGGAATTCCGCAAGGCTCTTGGGCAGGTAAGTAAGGGGGACCCATACCCACGCCAGCCACGGTGCGTATCGATAGGCGACCATCTCGTCTGCACCGGCCGGCACCGCTATGTAGAGGTCGCCTCCTTCGCGTAATCGCAGTGCAGCGTTCCAGTAGGCCTGCGCGTCCTCCAACTCCCAGCTGCGGACGTTCGCATATACAAACGCGATGCCGATACCAATGCATACCGCCAGGGCAAGGAGCTGCGCCCACCGAGCAGGAGCGAAATTCATTCGGGGGCTGTAGCCGGGGCAAAGATCGTCGCGCCAGGGCCGTCGTAAACCACTCGATAATCGGGGGACGCGGCAAGCGTTTCACGCAACGCAGGACAGCAATCGGCACTTGAGATCGGCCCGGCGAGTTGCCCTTTCGGCACGAACACGTATGGCTGGCCGGCAAGCCACCCTTCAGTCCAGTTCGTAAGGCAATTGGCGGTCAGCTTGGCGCACCGCTGGAGTTGCCGATAGCTAGCCAACCGACGGATGAACGCGTCGCGGCCAGTCCACTCGGAACCCTGGACGGTTGCTGCGCTGACCCGCGAAGCAAGCACCGGGAACCATTCGGCAGTGAAATCCCGCTCCCAAGTGAGGCCGGTGACCACGGCCGTTTCTGCGGTGGGGGGAATATTGGCTGAAGCCCAATGC
>DASSOW010000199.1:0-2692 GCA_035700175.1 Gemmatimonadales bacterium
CGAGGATGCTGCTGACGGTGGTGCCGTGCCGGGGCGATTCCGCGATGCCGATGCTCACGGTGCAGGTCCCGAATTCGGGATGCAGCTCGTGCAGCTCGCGGAGGCTCCGCGCCACCCGCCCGATGAAGATCCGGGCTTCCGCCGGCGAGGTCATGGGAAGAATGACAAGAAACTCGTCGCCACCGAGCCGGCCCACCACGTCCAGTGCCCGGCCCTGCTGCTTGAGGATGTCGGCGATCAGCTTGAGAAGCCGGTCGCCGGCGGCGTGACCCAGCGTGTCGTTGATGACCTTGAAGCGGTCGAGGTCCAGCAGGAGCACACTGGTGTGCAGCTGGTGGCGAAGACTGCGGGAGATCTCCGCCGCCAGCCGTTCTTCCAGCGCGCGCCGGTTGCAGACACCGGTGAGCTCGTCGGTGCTCGCAGCACTCTGGAGCTGCTCCACCAGCTCGGCGTTCTTGAGCGCAATGGCGGCGGCAAAGGACAGCGTGCCGGCAAGCTCCAGCTCGGGAGTGGCGTAGTCCTTGTCACTGATGCGCGGCCCCAGCACGAGCACTGCCATCCGCTCGGCGCCGGCGTCGAGCGGCACCACCAGCTTGGCCTCGTCGCCCACCAGCCGAGCCAGCGCCACGTCGCCCACGCTGACCGACGCGCTGCCCGTGGGCAGCGCATCGTCGAGTGCCTCACGCAGGATGCTGGCGCATTGCGCGCGCTCGTTGCGCGCCCGGAAAACCGCCGGCGCATAGTGCTCGCCCTGGGGACGGAAAAGGCACGCCCACCAGGCAAAGAAAACTTCGGCCATGAAGTCGAGGATCAGCTGCTGGGTTTCTTCCGCGGAATGCACTGAGGAGAGGAGGCGAGCCACCTGCCGGAGTGCCTGCAACTGGAAGGCTGCATCATCGAGCGCATTCTGCCTGTCCACCAGGATGGCCCGGAGCTCCAGCACCACGCTGAGCCCGAGCGCCAGCGGCATGGCGACACCGCGCAGCTCCTCGGCGCCGTCCCGCGCGGTCCGGATGGCCACCTCGGTGGAGCCGCTCGCGAGCCGGGCGACTTCCACTGCGTCCTCCGCGCCCACCGAGGGGCCGATCCGCTCCAGGCGGCCACCCGGATGTGAGATCTCGAACCAGATCTCCTCGGTCTCGAAGCGACGGGTGAGCACGCCACGGCAGCGCTCGAACAGCTCGCCTTCGGTCCGCGACATGCGGCAGGCAGCGGCGAACGCACTGGGTATGGCGGTCAGCGGGGAAGGCTGGGGTAGGCCCATGATCGGGAAGATAGCGAAAAACATGCCCCCGGGCGAGGCGAGGGCTTGCGTCAAGAGCCTGCGCTGGTTATGCTTACCGCCAAGGACATAGCCCCTCGGGGCCCCAGGGAATTCCAGCCTTGCTGCCTGGGTGATGAAAATCAGCTAAGGCTAGCCTTTCCCGGACGGGCATTTCGCCCGCCGGGAATTGTGTTTTTCAGGAGCCAGCCCGTCCGATCCTGCCCGCCTCGGGCACACTGATCTGCCCTCCCAGCGAATCCCGGATGTAGCGCTGCAGCAGGTCCGCACCCCGGGGCGCCACCTGCCAGGTGCGGCAGGCCTCCGCTGCCTCCGGCACGTGATACCCGTCGCCTCCCTCGCAGGCCGGATACACATCGAACGCCACGGTCACGGTATCACCCGCCGCGATGGCCCGGCCGTCGGGCCGGATCAGCTCGCCTTGGATCCGCTGCCCCGCGGCGGCCGCCGGATCGTAGCTGAAGCGGACGCCGGAGACCTGCAGGAACGCGCCGCTGCCTGCGCTCTCCACCCCATGCTCGAGGAGGGCCCGGAGCCGCGCACCGGTGAGCGGGAAGGTGACCGTACGGGCATCATCCGCGAAGAGAAAGAGCGATTCCACCGTGTAGTTACTCAACGGCCCGGCCGGGATCACGTCATCGAGCCGCAGCGTGCCGGCGTTGAGCAACCCCACGTCCGCCCTCGTTCCCCAGCGCATGGCATCGGTGACCAGGTCGCCGATCGGGCTCTCTTTCTGCCGCGAGACGCCGTCACGGGCGTCAATTGGTTCCTTGACCGTCCCCACAACCTTCTGGGGGCCGAGCTTCCTCTGGAGGCGCGCGTTCCACTGCTCGGTCACCACCTGCACCGAACTATCCAGCGGAATCTTGCTGTCCATCTCGACCAGCGTCGGCGCCTGGCGCCACGCACCGGGCAGTCCCCAGACCGTCACGAATTGCGCGCTGCGCGAGTTGGCGTCGGCCTTGAGCACGTGGCGACCGTCCACCAGCACGTCGTGCCGCTCGTGCTCATGGCCGCCCAGTACCAGGTCGATCGATGGCTCGCGGCGAAGCAGCGCCTGGTCAGCGGCAAGCGTCTGGTGGGTAAGTGCCACGATGAACTGCGCGCCCAGCTTCTTCAGCGTATCCGCCGCAATGTGCCCGGCGCTGTCGGGGTCGGTGCAGCGCACGTACGACCGATAGTCTTCCTGGATGGTGAGCCCGAAGATGCCGACCAGCGTGTTGCGCATCCGCACGGTGTCCCACGCGCTCACCCCGGGAAAGGGATTGCCGCGCGCCTCGACGCAGTTGGCCGAGACCCAGCGGAACTTCGACTCGCCGATGCGCGCCACGAGCGTGTCACGGTCCAGCTCAAATTCGTGATTGCCGAAGGTGGCGTAATCCAGGTGGGCGGCGTTCAGCGCCTCCACCA
>DASSOW010000200.1:0-5999 GCA_035700175.1 Gemmatimonadales bacterium
TCGTCGCTTCATTGGCGACGAGCTGATTCCCGCAATCGATCGACGCTACCGCACCACCGACGAGCGCGCCATCGTCGGCGAATCGCTCGCCGGACTCTTCATCGTGGAAACTTTCCTGCGGGAACCGTCGCTCTTCACTCACTACATCGCCTTCGATCCCAGCATCTGGTGGAACAAGGCCAGCCTGGCCGACTCCGCCGCCGGGCTCATCGCGCGCATGGACTCTGTTCCCCGCTCCATCTATCTCACCAGCTCGCGCGACGACATCGGTGCCGGCACCGCCCGTATCGCCCAGGCGCTCGACGCTGCCCACCGTCGGGACCTTACCTGGCGCTTTACGCCGAGGCCTGACCAGACCCACGGCACCATCTTCCGGGCCATGGCGCCGGGAATGCTGGCGGAAGCGCTGAGATAGGCGTCGAGCGCCGAGCGCATGGCGCGCAGCGCACAGCGCACAGCGCACAGCGCAACGCTCTAGCGCATGTCAGCAACGTGACGCAACTTCAACTGCACCCTCGACCCTCGACCCTCGACCCTCGACCCTCCAGAGGCCCCCATGCGTCCCGTTTGCCTTCTCCTCACACTGGCAGTGGCTGCCGTACCGGTCGCGGCGCAGAGCCAGGCATCCGCCCCGGCCAGTGGCGCCGTGACTGCATCACGCATCCTGTGGCAACAGGTGACCCGCAACATCACCACCACCGCGGAGGAACTGCCCGACTCGCTCTATGCGTATCAGCCCACGCCCGCGGTCCGCACGTTCGGGCAGCTCTTCGGTCACATCGCGGGGTCGCAGTATCTCTTCTGCGCCGCGGCGCTGGGCGAGCCGGAGCGCGCCGAGGATGCGGTTGAAAAGTCCACGACCTCGAAGGCGGGACTGGTGGCTGCGCTCAAGGCGTCGACCGAGTACTGCAACCGCGCCTATGCCCAGTCCGATTCCGCGACGACGGCAGGCACGGAGCTCTTCGGCGAGAAGCAGACCCGGCTCTTCGCGCTCATCATGAATGCCCAGCACAACGGCGAGCACTACGGCAACCTGGTGACCTACCTGCGGCTCAATGGCATCGTGCCGCCGTCGAGCCGTCAGAGCTCGCCATGAGTGCGTCGTGCGCCCGATGACACGCGTCCGGGCAGAGCCATGGCTCTGCCCCTTGCTGCTCCTCGCCCTGACCGCCGGCTGCGCAGCGCAGCCCGCGGCACCGTCACGCTACATCATCTACGCCCACGGAAAGCTCGTCGAGACCGAGGGCCGGCGTCCCACCGACCCGGCGTTCGGTGTCTATGAGTACGACGCAATTCTCGACACGATGCGCCGGGCGGGCTTCGAGGTCCTGAGCGAGCAGCGCGGGCCCAACGCCAGCTCCGACTCGGCGGCCTCGCGCATCGCGCATCAGGTGGACAGCCTGCTCACGCTCGGCGTCGCGCCGGAAGAGATCACCATCATCGGATTTTCCAAGGGTGGATGGATCGCGATCCTGGCGTCGTCCAAGCTGCAGAACCCTCGGCTCGGCTTCGTCTTCATGGGCGCGTGCGGGCCATGGTCCAACGACGCGCCCGACCTGCACGTGAGCGGCCGCATGCTCTCGCTCATCGAGACCAGTGATACGCTCGGCGTCTCCTGCGCACCGATGTTCAGCCGGATGGCGCCGAACTCGATCAGCCGCGAGACGGCGCTGAGTCTCGGCCTCGGACACGGAACGTTCTTCCAGCCCAGGGCCGCGTGGCTGGAGCCGGCCCTGGCCTGGGCGCGAGGCGAGGACCAGGCAAGCGCCGCCCGCGACAGCGACTTCGCGGGCGTGCAGGCGCGCGGCGCCCTCGCCATGGGCGTGGACCAGTACACTTCGAGCCACGTGTTTGAATCGCTGCCGGATGGCGGCCGCATTGTCCTGCAGCGCGACTCGGTGGACAGCGCCGGCACAGCGACGATTCGCATGCACCTGCAGCATATTGCCCACGCATTCGCCGACGGAGACTTTGCCCTGCCGGGATTCGTGCATGCTGAGGAGGTGCCGGGGACCGCGGTCATGCGAGCGCGCCGAGCATTGATCCGCTACGAGTTTGACACCCTGCCGCGCGGAGGCCAGGTGAGGATCCAGGCCACTGACTCGCTGGCCGTCCGTGCCATTCACGAGTTTCTCAGCTTTCAGCGAGAAGATCACCATGCACCGGGGCACGACGCTCACCAGGCGAGGTAGCCGAGCCCGGCCGCGCCGCTACATCGTGGGCGGACTCGCTGTTGCTGCCGCAGGCCTGGGCGTGCTGCTGGCCGCCAGGCCCGACACGACGGAAACCATCGATATCGTGGTGCACGAGGGTACCACGCTCGCGTTCGACCTGTCACCTGATGGCAAGACGATCGCCTTCGACCTGCTTGGCCAGCTCTGGACCATGCCCAGCGCTGGTGGTGATGCGAGGCCAATCACCGATGCGGTGCGGGACACTGCCGAAGACCTCGACCCGTCATGGTCTCCGGATGGGACTCGACTCATCTTCAGCGCAGAGCGCCGCGGGCGAACCGGGCTTTGGCTGGTCGAGCCCGGCGGCACGCCCCAGCAGCTTACCCAGCTGTCCAACCCCGACGGGTTCGAGGGCAGGGCGGCGTGGGCGCACGATGGGACGACGATCGCCTTTGCCCGATACGTCCCACCCGACAGTGCGGTCCCCACCTGGCATGACCAGCTCGCGACGCTCAACCCCGCGTCTCGTCAGGTACGTCAACTGCAGGTGCCGGACAGCATTGGCACGGAACTGGGCGATCCGTCATGGGCGCCGGACGGCCGGCGCGTGGTCTTCGTTGCCGCGCGGGCAAACAGCAATCACCCGGGACGCATCTGGATCCTGGACCCGGCCAGTGGCCGTGTGTCGCCCGCAGCATTGGCACTGCCCGCCCTCGCGCCCGTTTTCGCCCCCGCCGGCGACCGCATTGCGTTCCTTGCGAGGGATTCGCTTGGGCGCATGCAAGTCTGGGTGTCCACACTGGACGCAGATGCAGCGCCCGTGCGGCTCACGAGCCAGCGGGATGTCACGCCGACACGGGTGCGCTGGACGCCGGATGGCACGCAGCTCCTCTACGGCGCTGACGGCAGGCTCTGGAGAATTTCAGCCGCGGGAGGCGTGCCATCGGAAATTCCCTTTACCGCCGAACTGCGTCTCACACGGCCACGACGCTCGCTTCCGCCAGTCCGTTTTCCCGCGCCGGGCGTACGCCAGCGCGTGCGCAGCTTCATGGGAGCCGCGCTTTCGCCTGATGCGCGCAGCATTGCCATGCTCGCACTGGGACAGCTGTGGGTCATGCCTGTGGGTGGCCGACCACGTGCGGTGACGGACGTGCCGCTCACGGCCCGCCACCTCGCCTGGTCCCCGGATGGTGCGGTGCTGGCCTGGTCCGCCGGACCCTGGGGCAACACCGATCTCTTCATGACGACGCTGGCCACGGGCCGGACCGAACGCATGACGGCGCTACCGGGCAGCGAGGACTTCCCCGCCTTCGCCCCATCAGGCCACCTGCTTTCCTTCGTGCACCAGCCCGAAGAACGACGCGCGTTCCTGCACATCGTGGATCGGGACGCACGAAATATCCGTGACTCCGCAGCCGGCCGTGTCGTCCCGCTCGAAGCCGGCGCGGACGTCGCGTGGTCGCCGGCCGCCGATCAGCTCGTGGCCATCATGGGCGGTTTCGGGCCCGGCAATCCGAGCCGGGCCATCATGATTCCGCTGGCAGGTAAGCCACACGCAGTGGGCCGCGTGCCCGACTCGCCGCTCTTTCCGCTCTGGACGCCGCGCGGCCTGGTCTTCGTCCGGCATGCCCGGCTCTGGCGTACGCCGTTTGATTCCACCGGCATGGGTCCCAGTGCAAGTCCCCTCGGAAACCAGCCGGCGATCTATCCCTCGGCCTCACGTGATGGAACCATTCTCTTCCTCTCCACGGGTGGCCTGCACCTGCTTTTCCCGGACGGCCGGGATGTGACTGTCGGCTGGCCGCTTTCCTATGTGCCCCCTGCAGCGAAGCCGATGCTGGTCACGAACGTGCATCTCATCGACGGATCCGGGAGCCCGGCGACACCTGCCCGCGACGTGCTGATCGAGTCGGGCAGGATCCGCCGCATTGCCAAAGCGGGAACGCTCAAGGCAACGAACGCAGGTGTGCTGGACGCGGAGGGCAGTTTCGCCATCCCCGGGCTGATGGAGCTGCACGCGCATACATACCGGCCGGAACAGCTTCCGGGCCTCGCCTATTTCGGCGTGACAACCGTTCGGGACCAGGGCTCCGCCATCGGCCCCCTCGTGGCCTGGGCCGATGCCATCGCCGCCGGGAAGGTCGCGGGACCGCGGGTGGACTACGGAGGCATCCAGTTCTACACCGACTGGGCTTATGACCTCGAAGACGGCCAGGGCATCGAGCCCGAGGCAGATGCAGGCCACGCGGCCCGGGCCGTTGCGCTGGCCGGCGCGTTCGCCTCCCAGCACATCAAGACGCGGACCTTTCGCCGCTGGGACATCAACGCGCGCCTCATCGCGAACGCACACCGGCTTGGCATGCGGGCAACAGGCCATTGTGTGCACCCGTTGCCGCTGATCGCGGCCGGAATGGATGCCAAGGAGCACGCCGGATTCTGCACCGCACGAAGCGATGGCCCCATCTACCAGGACGTGCTGCAGCTGTTCCGCGCGGCCGGGGTGGCCGTCATACCAACGATCTCGTATTCGGCGTTTGCGGTGCAGATGAACGAAACTCCCTCCTGGCTCGATCCGGATACCGAACTCGCGCCGTTCGTGCCGGAGCGCGCCAGCTTCAACTGGATGTTTCGGCTCGACTCAGCGGGCCGCCGCGAGTTCGAGGGATTCGCCGAGGTCGCGCGCCTGCAGACTGCCGCGTTTGCGAAGGCGGGCGTGACGATTGGCGCGGGCACCGACATCTGGCAGATTCCGACCGCCGTGCACATGGAACTCGAGCAGCTGGTGGAGGCCGGCCTCACGCCGCTTGAGGCCATCCATGCAGCGACGGGCGCGGCCGCAGAGATCATCGGCGCGGAAGACGAGCTGGGTACCATCAGGGAGGGCAAGCTGGCCGACATCGTGATCCTGGACGCCGATCCTTCCATCAATATTCGCAACACACGCCGCATCCGCGCCGTCCTGCTGGCCGGCGCGGTGGTGGACCGCACTGCCCTTGTCCGCCAGGCCGGAAACGGGAGGTGAAGGAAGGCTCGAGGTGCACCATTGCGGGTGGCCGGTCGCCCCGGTTGCTGCGCCTCACCCTGCTTGCAGTCCTTGTCGCGGCCTGCCGCGCTTCGCCACCTGCGCTCGATCACCGCGCCATCCTGACCCGGCAGTCCTGGTGGGATAATCGCGACTGGGACTGGTATGAACACAACATCCCGTTCTTCGACTCGCCCGACTCCGCCATCAACACGACCTACTACTACCGCTGGGAGCTGGTCACCAAGCACCTGACGTACGGCTCGCCCGAAACCGGCTACACCTTCAGCGAGTTCATCGATCGCCCATTCTGGTCTGGTGCCTACGGCTCGATCAGCTGCCCGCTGGGGCACCAGATGTATGAAGCGCGCTGGCTCCGGAACCGCCGTTACGTGGAGGACTTTGCCCGTTACTGGTTCGAGACGCCGGGCGCGGAACCGCGGAGCTACAGCAACTGGTATGGCGACGCGATCTGGGCCACCTATCTGGTCAACGGCGACACTGCATTTCTCCGCCGCATGCTGCCCCACATGATCGAGCAGTACCAGGGCTGGATCACGGAACACTGGGACTCAACCCACCAGATGTTCCGCTGGGACGGAATGCATGACGGAATGGAGACGAACATCAACAGCCGGCAGACCGCCGACGAATTCAGCGGGGCCGAAGGATATCGGCCGACGCTGAACAGCTATCTCTTCGCCGACGCTCGGGCCATTGCCTCGGCGGCTCGGCTGCTTGGTCACTCGGAAACTCGGCGGCTCGGCGACTCGGCGGCTCGGCGGCTGGGCGACTCAAGGCGA
>DASSOW010000201.1:0-9238 GCA_035700175.1 Gemmatimonadales bacterium
CGGCGATCCTGGCGCACTCACTGGGCATCCCCGCGGTAATGGGTGCGGCGGGAGCGATGTCGCGGATCAGGAATGGCGACATGCTCCTGCTGGACGGCCAGAGTGGCGCGGTGCTGGTCGATCCGTCGGCGGAGGAACTCGACGCAGCACGCACCCGGCTCAGCCGTCGGCGCCGGTTCGAGCTGCAGCTCGAGACCGTCGTCAACCAGCCCGCCGCCACACCCGACGGCGAGCGGGTCACCCTGATGGGCAATGTGGACCTGCCCGATGAGATCGAGGCGGCGGTGCGGAACGGCGCCGAGGGCGTGGGACTGCTGCGCACCGAGTTCATGCTGGGCGGGCGCAGCACCATGCCGTCGGAGGACGAGCAGGCGCGCTATTTCCGGCGGGTGTCGCTGGCCTTTCCGGAGTATGAGGTCATCATCCGGAGCTATGACCTCGGGGGCGACAAGTTCCCGGCGGCCTTCAAGACGAGCCATGAGGCCAATCCGTTCCTCGGCTGGCGCTCCATCCGCGTTTGCCTCGATCATCCGGAGTTCTTTCGGGACCAGCTGCGCGCAGTGCTGCGGGCCGCGCATGGCCGACGGATCAAGCTCATGCTGCCGCTCATCAGCACGCTCGAGGAAGTGGAACGCTCCCGCGAGATGCTCGCCGAGGAAGCGGCGCGGCTCAACGCCAGCGGCGTCGAGGCGGCAGAGACCGTGCCGGTAGGTGTCATGGTGGAGACGCCGGCGGCGGTCCTGATCGCCGATCGCCTGGCGGATGTAAGCGCTTTCTTCAGCATCGGCACCAATGACCTCACGCAGTACACCCTGGCCGTGGACCGGGGAAACGCGAGGCTGGCCGACCGGTTCCAGCCGCACGATCCTGCCATGCTGCGGCAGCTGCAGCAGGTCATCCGCATTGGCCAGGAAAAAGGGTTGCCGGTCAGTGTCTGCGGCGAGATGGCCTCGGAACCGCTGCACGCGCTCCTGCTTGCAGGGCTGGGTGTACGCACGCTGAGTGTGTCACCTCCTTCACTGGCCGCGGTCAAGTGGCTGCTCCGGGCGGTGCCCCTTTCCGAGATGGTTGCCGCGAGTGCGGCGGCCCTCGACGCGCGCCATGCGCGCGAGGTGAGCCACATCCTGCGCGAAGCCGCGGCCCGGCACGTTGATGTGCGGCTGCTGGAGCCCGAGGGCGACGTTGCCCGGCCGCTGGTGCATCGCTAGCTTGCTCCCCATTGTTTGGCGCCGCCGCCGCTTCCTTTTCCTTCAACCCAGGCGAGAGCACAACTGATGGCCGCTTCCAAGCGTCACGTTTTCACGTCCGAGTCCGTCACCGAGGGCCATCCCGACAAGGTGGCCGACCAGATCTCCGATGCCGTGCTCGACGCCATCCTGGTGAACGATCCCCATGGCCGGGTGGCCTGTGAGACGCTGGTGACGACCGGGCTGGCGGTGGTGGCGGGCGAGATCACCACGACCACGTACGTGCACATTCCCGATATCGTGCGTGAGACCGTCAGGCGCATCGGTTACACCGACGCACAGTTCGGCTTTGATGCCGATTCCTGCGCCGTCATGGCGGCCATCGACCGGCAGTCGCCTGACATTGCGCAGGGTGTGGACGAGACCCGCAGCCACGAGCAGGGCGCCGGCGACCAGGGAATGATGTTCGGCTACGCTTGCCGGGAGACGAAGGAGCGGATGCCCTTGCCCATCCTCCTGGCCCATCGCATTACCGAGCGGCTCACCGCGGTGCGCAAGGGCACTGCCGGCGCCGACCCGGTCGAGTGGCTGCGTCCCGACGGCAAGAGCCAGGTTTCGGTTGAGTACGAGGGCGACAAGCCGGTGGCCGTGAAGGCCGTTGTCGTCTCGACCCAGCACGGTGAACGGAACGGGAGCCGCCGGCTCTCCGATGGAACACTCCGCGCCACCATCGTGGATGAAGTCATCAAGCCGGTGCTCGCCAAGGCCGGCGTCGAGTCGCGGCGCGTCAAGTTCTTCATCAATCCGACCGGGCGCTTCGTGGTCGGCGGCCCGCACGGGGACGCAGGACTCACCGGCCGCAAGATCATCGTGGACACCTATGGCGGCATGGCGCGGCATGGCGGCGGCGCCTTCAGCGGAAAGGATCCCTCCAAGGTGGATCGATCCGCGGCGTACGCCATGCGCTGGATCGCCAAGAACATCGTGGAAGCCGGGCTCGCGAGTCGCTGCGAAGTGCAGGTGGCCTACGCCATTGGTGTGGCGGAGCCCGTCTCCGTAATGGTGGATACCTTCGGTACGGGCGTGGTGCCCGACACACGGCTGGAACGGGCCGTGCGTGAAGTGTTCGATCTCCGGCCCAGCGCGCTCATTGCCACGCTCAAGCTGAAGCGGCCGATCTACACCCCGACGGCGGCCTATGGCCACTTCGGGCGGAAGCCGTTTACCGCGCGCTACGTCGGGCCCGAGGGCAAGTCGAAGAAGACCTATGATTTCTTTACCTGGGAGCAGACCAATCGTGTCAAGGATCTGCTCAGCGCGGTGCGCTAGCAGTTCATGCAGGAGATGACCGTCGCGCACCTCGGCGTGGACCGCAACACCGAAAGTCCGGTCGTCATTCTCCGCGAGAAGGACGGCTCGCGGGTGCTGCCGATCTGGATCGGGCCCGCCGAGGCGAGTGCCATCGCGATGGAGCTGCAGGGCGTCAAGGCCGCCCGGCCCATGACGCACGACCTGCTGAAGCAGGTGATCGTGGGCCTGGGTGGCGAGCTGCGCCGCATCGTCATCAGCGCGGTACGGGAGAACACGTACTTCGCCGAGTTGCTCATCCAGCGGGAAGACCACGTGTTCCAGGTGGATGCCCGGCCCAGCGACAGCATCGCACTTGCACTGCGGCTCAACGCGCCGATCTTCGCGAGTGACCAGCTGCTGGAGCAGAGCGGGGTTGAGGCGGACGATGCCGGGGGCGCCAGCTCCCGCGAGGCGGAGCGCCTGCGCGAGTATCTCGAAAAGCTCGACCCCGAAGACTTCGGCAAGTTCAATCCCTGAGATGCGCTGCGCCCTCCTGGCGCTGCTGATGGCCGGCCTGCCGGCGGCAGTCGCCGCGCAGGCGCCCGTCATCCGCGCAGCCGGCCAGGTACTGCGAGGCCCCGACGCGGTGCCGCTGGCCGGCACCACGGTCGTGCTCCACCGTATTGGCCGCGAGGTGCAGGGCCCGCTCGATTCCGCACGCACCGATGGCGCGGGACGGTTCCGGTTCCAATTTCCGGCTGACACCACGTCGCTCTTCATCGTGACTGCCCGCTACCAGGGCATCGAATATTTCTCCAATCCGCTCGCCACCAATCCTGCCCGGCCCGACAGCGCAGTGATCCTGCAGGTCTTCGACACCTCTTCCACCCAGCCGGTACATACCGAGGCGCGGCACATCGTCATCGCCAAGCCCGGCGACGATGGCACCCGGACCGTCGTGGAGCTGCTGGTCCTCAACAATCCGGGTGACGTGACCCGGGTGGCGCGCGACAGCACGAGCTCCACGTGGCATGTCCTGATACCGCAGCAGGCCGTCGGCTTCTCTGCGGAAGATGGCGACCTCTCCGCCGGGGCAGTGGACCGCAACATGGACAGCGTGCTGGTGCTGGCACCCCTGGCGCCCGGCGAGCGGCAGATCACCATCCAGTATCACCTGCCACCCAATGCCGGCCGGCTGGAGTACCGGTTTGACGAGGCCGACAACGGCGTCAATGTGCTGGTGGAGGAACCGGAAGCGACGGTGGTGGGCGGCACGCTGGCCCAGACCGACTCGGTCTCGGTGATCCAGGGCCGGCCGTTCCGCCACTTCAATGGCGTCGTGGACTCGGGCGACGTGGTGGTGGTTACGGTCCCGACGCCATTCCGCCTGGGCGCCGGCTGGCTGATTGGCCTCATCGTGCTGCTCGGCGTGGCGCTCGTTGCCGGGACGGTGCGCGTCTTTCGCCCGCCATCCGCTCCGCGCGCCGAGGCCGCGAGCGGGAATTCTGCCGAGGAATTGTTGCGGCGCCTTGCGGAGCTCGATGACGAGCTGGAAGCGTTGCCGCCGGACACCGTCGATGGAGCGGCGCACAGCGCACAGCGCATGGCGCTCAGCGCTCAGCGCTCAGCGCTCAAGGCCGAACTCGCGCGCCTGCTTGCGCGTTCGGGTGGCCGTGCCTAGACTAGCAGCAGGACAACTGAAGCAGACGAACGGGGATTTTCGGAAGCCGGTGTGAATCCGGCGCGGCCCCGCCACTGTAACGGGCAACTTGCCTCCATCCATCATGCCACTGGGAAACCGGGAAGGCGGGTGGAGGTGCCCGGAGCCAGGAGACCTCTCCGTTCGTGCCACCTGTCAGACCCTCGGGGGAGGGTCGGGTGGGCCAAACGGACCCGCGCGCTCCTGCCCGCGTTCTGATTTTGCCCATTGCCGGCCCTCCGGGAATGGGCAACTTGCATTTCAGGCACTGGTGTTTGCTGGCATTGCTTGCGCTGGGAGGGTGCTCGACTGAGCGCTCAGCGCTCGGCGCTCAGCGCTCAGCGCTCAGCGTCATCGACGACGCCGGCGACACCATCCAGCTCGCCCATCCCGCCCGGCGCGTGGTATCGCTCATTCCTGCCACGACGGAGCTTCTCTTTGCGATCGGCGCGGGCGACGCCGTCGTCGGCCGCACGGTCTGGTGCGAGTATCCGGCCCAAGCCCTGGCGGTGCCGGCCGTGGGCGACGGCATGCTGCCCAACATCGAGGCCGTCGTTGCCCGGCAGCCCGATCTCGTGGTGCTCTACCTCTCCAGCCAGAATGCCCAGGCCGCCCAGAAACTGCGCGAACTCGGGATCGCGGCGTTGCAGGTCCGCACCGATCGCCTGGCCGACGTCCCGCGGGTGGGGCGGATGCTCGGGCAGCTTACCGGCCATGAGCCGGGCGCCGACTCGATGGCGCGGGCATTCACGGACTCGCTCAAGGCCGCCACCGTGCCGCCGCAGGAGCATCCCACCCGCGCGTTCGTCCTGGTCTGGGCTGACCCGCCGATGACCGTGGGCGCGGGCAGCTACCTGAGCGAGCTGGTCGAGCGGGCCGGCGGCGAAAACATCTACCGCGACCTCCCTGCATCGTCCGGCCAGATCAGTGTCGAGTCAGCGGTCGAGCGGAATCCCGATGTGGTGCTGGTGCTGGGCAAGTCCACGCCGGCGTTCGCGAAGCGGCCGGAGTGGCAGGCGGTGCCGGCGGTTCGCGAGCATCACTTTGTCTTCGCGGATGGAACAGAGTTCGGCCAGCCCAGCCCCCGTGCACCCTCGGCGATCCGGTTTCTTGCCAGCCAGTTCCGGACACTCCCGCCCGCCGGCACCGGGCCATGACGACACGACGTTTCCTGCTGCTGTCGCTGGTGGCGCTGGCTGTGATGCTGTTCGGCGTCGCGGTCGGTTCGGTGTCGCTCTCGCCCGGGGAATTGCTGGCTGGCCTCCGCGAAGCCGACAGCACCAACGGGCTCATCCTTTGGCACCTTCGTGTGCCGCGCGTGCTTCTCGCATTCCTTGTGGGTGGCGGGCTCGGCGTGACCGGCGCCGCATTGCAGGCGCTGGTGCGCAACCCGCTCGCCGATCCCTACCTGCTGGGCCTCTCCGGCGGTGCAGGACTGGGCGCGGTGGCTGCCATCGCGCTCAACACCGGCGCCACATGGGCGGTGCCGCTGGCCGCCTTCGCGGGAGCGCTCGGCGCCGTCGCACTGGTCTATCGCCTGGCCGTGGTGAGTGGACGGCGCCTGGATCCGCGCGTGCTGCTGCTGGCCGGCGTCGTGGTGGGAGCGTTCGCGGGAGCCATCATGAGCGCCATCATCGTGCTATCGGATGCGCCTCGGCTCCGGAACGCGATCGTGTGGCTGCTCGGTGGCCTCGGATCCGCATCGTGGGACGGACTCCTGCTCCTGGCCGCCTACTCGGTCGTGCCGCTTGGGATTCTCTGGTTGGCAGCGCGCCAGCTCGACCTGCTCGCCCTGGGCGATGAAACAGCCGCGCACCTCGGTGCCGATCCCGAGCGGCTCAAGCGCATCGTCTACCTGGCTGCGTCGCTGCTCACCGCCGCGAGTGTCGCCACCTGCGGCATCATCGGGTTCGTGGGATTGGTGATTCCGCACGCGGTGCGGCGGGCCTGGACGCCGCTCCACCGCGTGCTGGTGCCGGCCAGCTTCCTCGCCGGCGGCGCCTTCCTGGTCCTGGCCGATGCGCTGGCGCGCACGGTGATGCGTCCCCTGGAGCTTCCGGTCGGCGTGGTCACGGCGCTGGTGGGAGTGCCGCTCTTCGCCGTGCTGTTGCGGCGGACCCTCACACCATGATCCGTGCGCATGAGGTGACGCTCCGCTATCCCGGTGCGCCCGCGCCCGCCGTGGAAGGCGTGTCGCTGGAGGTGAAGCCCGGCATCTTGACGGCGGTGGCCGGGCCGAACGGCAGTGGCAAGTCTACCCTGGTGCGGGCGCTGACGGGCCTGCTGCCGCTGGACCAGGGCCGCGTCACCATCGACGAGCGACCGCTCGAGCAGTGGCGCCGCCCCGACCTCGCGCGAGCTGTTGGCGTCGTGGCGCAACGGGAAGAGCCGGTTTTTCCCCTGCGTGTGCGCGACACGGTGATGCTGGGCCGGTACGCCCACCTGGGGCCGCTGGAGTCCGCACAGGCGCGGGACCGCGAGGCCGTGGAACGGGCGCTTTCCCGTTGTGACGTGGCCCATCTCGCCGATCGCCGCTCGGACCAGTTGTCGGGTGGTGAGTGGCAGAGGGTCCGCCTGGCGCGCGCGCTCGCAGCGGAACCGCGGGCGCTGCTGCTGGACGAACCCACCACCTCACTCGACGTGCGGCACGAGATGGAGTTGTTCGAGCTCGTGGCGAGCCTTGCGCGCGGCGGGCTGGCCGCGCTCGTCGTCACCCATGGCCTGAACCTCGCCGCCCGCTTCTGCGATGAGATGCTGCTGCTGGACCAGGGCCGCCCCGTGGCTGCCGGCGCGCCTGCTGACGTGCTCCGGCCCGAGGTGCTCTCCAGCGTGTTCCGCTGGCCGGTTGCCGTCACGACCTGGCACGACGGCGCGCCGCAAGTCATTCCGCTCCGCCGGGACGAAGTGACGCAAGCAATCGCACCGAATATCAACAATCCGAGGAAGACATGAATCGCTGGTCCATCCGGGGCGGGATGCTCGCCGCGCTGGCGATGCTCCCGCTGCCAAGCCTGTACGCCCAACAGGACTCCGCCGCCATCGAGCTGCCCGACATCGTGGTTTCCGAGAGCCGGCTGCCCATCCCGGCGAACGCGGTGACGGCAGCGGTCACCGTCCTCTCGGGCGATGAGCTGCGGCAGCGCGGGCTGTCGCTGCTGCAGGATGCACTGCGCGAAGTGCCGAGCGCTACGGTGGTCGAGCCGGGCTCCTTCGGCGCGGTCACGTCGCTCTTTGTCCGCGGGGGCGAGAGTGATTACGTCAAGGTGCTGGTGGATGGCGTGCCGGTGAACGAGCCGGGTGGTGCGTTCAACTTTGCCGGCCTCACGCTCGATGATGTCGAGCGAATCGAGATCGTCCGGGGCCCCGCCAGCGTGACTTACGGGTCCGATGCGGTGACAGGCGTCGTGCGAATCGTGACGCGCCAGGGGCGGGGACGCCCGCACGGGAGCGCCGCCGTGGAGGGCGGTACCTTCGCGTCGGTGCGGGGCCGTGCCGACGCCAGCGGCACGGCTGGAAAGCTCAGCTGGTCCCTCGGCGGATCGTCCTCGACCACCGATGGCACCTACGCCTTCAACAACCAGTTCCGCAATTCAGCCGGCACCGGACGGCTGGTCTGGCGGCCCGACGGCCGAAGTGACCTCTCCGCCACCGCTCGCTACGGGTGGAACACGTTCCATTTCCCGACCGACGGCGCCGGCATCGCATCGGACAGCAACCAGTTCTCGCGCGCGCGCTCGCTGGCGCTGGGACTGGATGGAGGCCGGCAGCTCTCGGCGCGCGTCGAGCTGCGCGGCGCGGCGGCCTACGCCCGGAGCCGCAGCTTCTTTGATGACACGTCCGACGGCGCATGGGATACCACCGGATTTGCCTTCGCGTCATCCAGTGAAACCGGATCCAGCCGGTGGAATCTCGATGGCCGTGCCGTCGTCCGTCCGACGCTCACGAGCATGGTCTCTGCCGGGGCACAGTTCGAGCGCCAGCTGGTTACTGCCAATGCTTCGTATAGCTCGAATTTCGGCGACGGCGCGAGCACGGAGAGCGACCCGCCTTTCGACCGGTCGCGCAATGATGTTGCGGTCTACCTCGAAGCACGCACGGAACCAGTGCACGGACTGATACTCACTGGTGGCGGCCGGCTGGACGACGACGAAGTGTTCGGGAGCTACGGCACGTGGCGCGCCGGAGCTCGGCTGGCGCTGCCGCGAGGATTTGCGCTCCGGGCCGCGGCCGGCACTGGCTTCAAGGCGCCGACCTTCGCGGAAAACTTCGCCAGTTCACCGTTTGAGGTTGGCAACCGCAACCTCGATCCTGAGCGCTCGCGCAGCTGGGAAGTGGGACTGGAGCACGACCTGGCAGCCGGGAGACTGCGCTCCGGTGTGTCCTGGTATGACCAGCGGTTCCGGAACCTTATCCAGTATGTCGCTGCGCCGCCGGGCGAGCCGACTTACCAGAACCTCGGCGCGGCACTGGCACGCGGCATCGAGGCCACGGCCAGCGCTCGGCTCCTCCCTGACGTCTCCGTCGGCGGTTCATGGAGCTGGCTGGAAACCCGGGTCACCGACGCAGGCGAAAGCGGCTCGCCGGGGTTCAGCCTGGGTGACCGACTGCTGCGCCGCCCGGCCAACACGCTGCGCTTCTGGGGAAGCGCGTCACCCGTGGCACGGCTGCAATTCGGGGCTGAGGTGGTCTACACCGGCGATCGTGATGACGTGGACTTCAGCAGCTTCCCGTCGGAGCGCATCACGCTGCCCGCCTACACTCTCCTCAATGCATCGCTCAACCTCGCGGTGCTCGGTGGCGTTGACCAGACACCCGAGGTGACGCTCACGGCTCGCGGCGACAACCTGCTCGACACCGACTACAACGTGATCGCCGGATTCCCCGGCAGGGGCCGGACGCTGATGGTGGGGGCGAGGGTGGGATGGTAGGACGGGCAGGATGGGCAAGATGGGCAGGATGGGCAGGTGATGCCGGATTAGCTTCGGCCCGCCCATCCCGCCCATCCCGCCCATCCCGCCCATCCCGCCCATCCCGCCCATCCCGCCCATCCCGCCCATCCCGC